>CALMNS010000064.1 GCA_937871635.1 uncultured Solirubrobacter sp. | reverse complement strand
GTGCTGGCCGGCGCCGAGGCGGTGGTGGTCGGCAACACGGGCCCTGCGCACCTCGCCGCGGCCGTCGGCACCCCGGTCGTCTCCCTGTTCGCCCCGACCGTGCCTCCCGTCCGCTGGCGCCCCTGGCGCGTCCCGCACGAGCTGCTCTTCGTGGACGTCCCCTGCGCGGGCTGCCGCGCCCGGATCTGTCCTGTCGAGGGCCATCCGTGCCTCGAGGGGGTGGCCCCCGGCGCGGTGGTCGCCGCGGTCAACCGGCTCGCGCCCGTGGTGGTGCCGGCATGAAGGTCCTGCTCTGGCACGTCCACGGGGCGTGGACGACCGCCTTCGTCCACGGCGAGCACGACTACGTCGTCCCGGTCGTGCCGGGTCGCGGCCCCGACGGGCGCGGCCGGGCGCAGACCTACGCCTGGCCGGAGGGCGTCCGCGAGCTCTCCCCGGAGGCCCTGCGCGAGGAGGACGTCGACGTGGTCGTCCTGCAGCGCCCGCACGAGCTCGACGGGCTGGCGGAGCAGTGGCTGGGCGGCCGGCGCCCGGGCCGCGACCTCCCGGCGGTCTACGTCGAGCACAACGCGCCGCAGGGCCGCATCGCCGAGCTGCGCCACCCGGCCGCCGACCGCGAGGATCTGACCCTCGTGCACGTGACCCACTTCAACGCCCTGTTCTGGGACGCGGGGGCGACGCCCACCCGGGTCGTCGAGCACGGGATCGTCGACCCGGGCCGGCGCTACACGGGCGAGCTCGCGCGGGCGGCGGTGGTGGTCAACGAGGCGCGCCGGCGCGGGCGGGTGACGGGCACGGACCTGCTCGAGCGCTTCGGCCGGGCGGCGCCGATCGACCTGTTCGGGATGGACGCCGAGGCGGCCGCCGGGGCGGGCGTGACCGGCATCGAGGACCTTCCGCAGGACGCGCTGCACTCCGCGATGGCCCGGCGGCGGGTCTACCTGCACCCGATCCGCTGGACGTCGCTCGGGCTCTCGCTGATCGAGGCGATGCACCTCGGGATGCCGGTGGTGGCGCTCGGGACCACGGAGGCCTACGAGGCGGTGCCGGCCGCCGCGGGCGTCGTCTCCACCGACGTCGGGCGGCTCTGCGCGGCGCTCGGCGACCTCGTGGCCGATCCGGCTCAGGCCGCCGAACGCGGCGCCGCGGCGCGCGCCTACGCGCTCGAGCGCTACGGCCTCGCCCGCTTCCTCGGCGACTGGGACGCGCTCCTCGCCGAGGTCGTCGGAGCGGGGGTGGCGGTATGAGAATCGCGATGGTCTCCGAACACGCCTCACCGCTCGCCGTCCTCGGCGGCGTGGACGCCGGCGGGCAGAACGTGCACGTGGCCGAGCTCGCGCGGGCGCTGGCCCGTCGCGGCGTCGAGGTGGTCGTCCACACCCGCCGCGACGACCCGTCGCTTCCCCGGCGGGTCGCCCTCGCGCCGGGCGTCGAGGTCGACCACGTCGACGCGGGCCCCGCGTGCGCGCTGCCCAAGGACGAGTTGCTCGGGCACATGGACGCCTTCGCCGACGACCTCCAGGCCGCCTGGTGCGACGAGCGCCCCGACGCGGTGCACTCCCACTTCTGGATGTCGGGCCTGGCCGCCCTGGACGCCGCCCAGCCCCTCGGCGTGCCGGTCGCCCACACCTTCCACGCGCTGGGATCGGTCAAGCGCCGCCACCAGGGCGCGCGGGACACCTCGCCGCCCGGGCGGATCGGGATCGAGCGGCGGATCGCCCGGCGGGTCGATCGCGTGGTGGCCACCTGCAGCGACGAGGTGTTCGAGCTCCTGCGCCTGGGCGCCGACCGCCGCCGCATCACGGTGGTCCCCTGCGGGGTCGACCGCGCGACCTTCTCCCCCTCGGTGCCGCCCGAGCCGCGGGCGGACGATCGCTTCCGGCTCGTGATGGCCACCCGGCTCGTGGAGCGCAAGGGCGTCGACGACGCCGTCCGCGCCCTGCCGGCGCTGCCCGGGACCGAGCTCCACGTCGCCGGGGGCCCCGACGCGAAGGATCTCGCCACCCATCCCGAGGCCCGCCGCCTGCGCGCCCTGGCCGAGGGGCTCGGGGTGGCGGACCGGCTCGTGCTGCGCGGCCGGGTCGCCCGCGAGGCGCTGCCCGGCCTGCTCCGCTCGGCCGACGTGGTGGTCTG
>CALMNS010000063.1 GCA_937871635.1 uncultured Solirubrobacter sp. | reverse complement strand
CGGCCGGCCTGCGCGACGACGGCGCGCGCTGGCTGGCCGAGGCCGGCGACCAGGTGCTGGCGGCCCTGGCCGACGGGCGCGAGGCCACCTCGTCGGAGCTCCGCGGCGAGATCCCCCTGCTCGAGGGCTCGATCGCCTACGGCGAGGGCAAGGCCTGGGGCGGGCAGGTGTCGGTGGGACCGCGGGTGCTGACCACCCTTTCGGCGGAGGGGCGCATCGTCCGAGCGTCGAACGACGGGGGCTGGACCACCTCGCGGCCGCGCTGGGCCGCCATGAGCTCGTGGCTCGGCGAGGAGATCGCCCCGCTGCCCGAGTCCGATGGCGTGCGGGGGCTCGTCGAGCAGTGGCTGCGGGCCTTCGGCCCGGGCACGCCCGCCGACCTCAAGTGGTGGCTCGGGTCGACCGTCGCCGCCGTGCGCCGGGCCTTGGCCGACCTGGGCGCCGTGCCCGTCGAGCTCGACGGGCAGACGGGCTACCTGCTGCCCGACGACCTCGAGCCGGTGGACGGGGTCGAGCCGTGGGCGGCGCTCCTGCCGGCCCTGGACCCCACCATCATGGGCTGGGTCGAGCGCGACTGGTACCTCGGCCCCTACAAGGCGCAGCTCTTCGACACGAACGGCAACGCGGGCCCGACGCTCTGGTGGGACGGCCGCGTGGTGGGCGGCTGGCGCCAGGACGAGGCGGGCGAGGTCGAGCTCCAGCTGCTCGAGGACGTCGGCGCCGACGGGCGGCGGGCGCTCGAGGACGAGGCGGCGCACCTGACCGAGTGGTTCGGCGGCACGCGCGTCCTGCCGCGGTTCCCCTCGCCGCTGTCCAAGGCGGTGGCGAGCGGCGGTTGACGAGTGACCCGCGAGCCCGCACCGGGCGAGGCCGCGCCGGGTGGCTGCGTGCGGGCGTTCTCCCGGGTGAGCTGCGCTGAAGCGGACCGGAGGTCAACGGCGCTCGGGTGAGGGTGCAAGGGAGATGGGCCGACGGCTTTCGCGCGCGCGCGAAGAAGGGGGCGTCCGTCAGGCCGACCAGGGGGCCGGATCGGAGACGTGGTCCGTCTGACGGACGCACGGACCGCTCGCCGTCGCCGGTCCTCCCTGCCTCCGTACCCAGCGCCGTCGACCTTCGCCGGCCACGCGCCCTCCCGCGCCGCCCCGCGCCGCGCGCCCTAAGGGTTGACCGCCACCATGCGCTCGATCGGCAGCCGCGCCCGCTCGGCGATCGCGTCGGGGACCTTGACCACCGGACCGCCCGAGCGCAGCGCGTCGCGCAGCTTGGGCAGCGTGATCATCTTCATGTAGCGGCAGCTCGCGGCCTCGTTGGCGGCGACGAAGTCGACGTCGGGCGCGGCCATCCGCAGCGGGTGGAGCATCCCGATCTCCGTGGCCACGATCGCCGTCCCGCGGCGACCGGTCGCGGCGGCGTCCTCGGCGTAGCGCTGCATCCCGCCCGTGGAGAGCATCTGCACGCCGACGGGGTCCACGTCGCCCGCGGCGACGTACTCCATCGCCGAGGTCGAGCAGCCGCACTCCGGGTGGATCAGGAAGTCCGCGCCCGGGTGGGCGGCGCGCTGGGCGGCGATGTCGCTCGGGCGGATCCCGGCGTGCACGTGGCACTCGCCGTCCCACACGCGCATCGCGCGGCCCGTCATCCGCTCGACATAGGCGCCCAGGAACATGTCCGGCCCGAACAGGATCTCCGTGTCCTCGCCGTGGTCGCGGAAGATCGACTCGACGACGGCGACGGCGTTCGACGAGGTCACGCAGTAGTCCGTCTCCGCCTTGACCGCCGCGCTCGTGTTGACGTACATGACCACCACGGCGCCCGGGTGCGCGGCCTTCCACGCCCGCAGTTGCGGGGCGGTGATCGAGTCGGCCAGCGAGCAGCCCGCGTCGGGGTCGGGGAGGAGGACCGTCTTCTCCGGGCTGAGGATGGACGCCGTCTCGGCCATGAAGTGCACGCCGCAGAAGGCGATGGTGGACTCCGGGGCGCTCGCCGCGCGCTGGGAGAGCTGCAGGGAGTCCCCGACGAAGTCGGCGACGTCCTGCACCTCGGGCACCTGGTAGTTGTGCGCGAGGATCACCGCGTCGTGCTCGTGGGCGAGGGCGCGGACCTCGTCCTGCAGCGCGGGGATCGACTCGAGGGTGAGCAGGCTCATGGGGAGATCTCCAGGAGGAGTGAGAGGTCGAGCGCCGGCGCCGAGTGGGTCAGGGCCCCGATCGAGACGAAGTCTAGACCATCTATGGTCGCATAGACCATAATTGTCTCGAGGTCGATGCCACCCGACGCCTCGAGCGTCGCCCGGCCGCCGACCTGGGTGACCGCGCCCCGGACCTGCTCGGGCGACATGTTGTCGAGGAGGAGGTGCTCCGTCCCCGCCGCGAGCGCCTCGTCGATCTCGCGCGGGTCGCGCACCTCGACCTCGACGGGCGGTCGCCGCAACCCGGCCCACCGGCTCTCGGGGCCGAAGTGGGCGCTGCGCTCGCGCACGTGCGCGGTGGCCCGCGCCACCGCCGCGGTGATCCCGCCCGCCGCGGTGACGTGGTTCTCCTTGATGACGATCCCGTCGTGGAGCCCGACGCGGTGG
>CALMNS010000062.1 GCA_937871635.1 uncultured Solirubrobacter sp. | reverse complement strand
GGGTGGCCTCGACGGCGCGCAGCGGGCGGAGGTCGAGCGCGCCGTCGAGCGGGTCGAGGCGGCGCTGCGGGCGCGTGCGGCGGGCGGCGCGTACTAGAGCGCCGCTGCCTGCACCGCGGTGCCGAGGACCCCGCTCACCGTCTTTGCCTGAGCCGGGACGGTTAGGAGCTGATCGCGGGAGCGGCGGCGGCTCCGGTCCCGCTGAGGTGGTAGCTGGCCGCGAGGCGCTCGGGCTGCTCGCGCAGCACCCCAGCCGGCTCAGAGAGCCGGATGCGGCCGCGTACCAGGACGTGCGCGGTCGTCGCGACGTCAAGGGCCAGCGAAGTGAACTGCTCGATCAGCAGCACGCCGACGCCCTGGGCGGCGATCTCGCGCAGCGCTGGTACCAGCCTGCGGACCACCACTGGAGCGAGGCCGAGCGAGAGCTCGTCGACGATGAGGTAGCTGGGGTGGGCGACGATCGCCTGGGCCAGCGCGAGCATCTGCTGCTGGCCGCCTGACAGGCTGCCCGCACGGCGATCGCCCAGGTCGCGCAGCTCCCCGAAGATCTCGTACACGCGCTCCAGGGCGGCGGGACGGTCGCGCCGCGGGAGCCGGGCGGCTGCAACGCGCAGGTTGTCGGCCACGCTGAGGTCACCCAGGACGCGGTGGCCCTCGGGGACGGTCGCGACGCCCGCCTGGCGGATCTGCTCGGGCCGGCGCCCGGCCAGGTCGGCGCCCCCGGCACGGATCGAGCCCGCCGACGCGCGCACGACGCCGGCCACGGCGAGCACCAGGCTGCTCTTGCCCGCGCCGTTGGGACCGAGCAACGCCGTGATCTCGCCGCGCGGGACGGCCAGCGACGCCTCGCGCACGACCAGGCGTCCGCCACGCTCGACGCAGACCGCGTCGAGGACGAGGGCTTCGTGCATCAGACGACCTCCTCCGTCCCGAGATACGCCCGCTTGACGTGCTCGTCGGAGAGCACGTCCGCTGTCGGTCCCAGGGCGATGACGCGGCCGAAGTCGAGGACCACCGTGTTGCCGCACACCGCGGAGACGAGCTCCATGTCGTGGTCGACGAGGATCACCTGGGCGCCGAAGCGCTCCGGAATCTTGCGGATGAGCGCCACGAGGCGCTCGGTCTCCTCCTCGGCCAGGCCCGCCCCCGGCTCGTCGAGGAGCACGAGCCGCGGGCGACCGACCACGCTCCTGGCGATCTCGGTCAAGCGGCGCTCGAGCATCGTGAGGTGGCGACCTCGTCGCTGTGCGTCGTCGAGGCCCACGAAGGCCAGCGCCTCGCGGACTTGGTCGCCGGCTGCGCCGACCTCGTCGGCGGCGATACGGACGTTGTCATAGGCCGACAGCGAATGGACGACCTGCTCCTGCTGGAAGGTCCGCCGCAGTCCCCAGCGCGCCCGGCGATGCGGCGCCATGGACAGGAGACTGGTGCCGTCGGCCTCCACCGCGCCCGCCGACGGCCGGACGAACCCGCTGAGCACGTTGAAGAACGTCGTCTTGCCGGCGCCGTTTGGGCCAACGAGCCCACAGACGCCGTCCGGGAGTTCGAAGGTCACGTCGTCCAGCGGCATGACTCCGCCGAAGGAGACGCTCAGGTCACGCACCCGCAGCATCGGTCACCTCCCGTCGACCGTCTCACGCCGGGCCTTCGAGACGAGGGCGTGGAGCTGTCCGGCGATGCCCGCAGGAGCGGTGCTGACCGCGTGGATGAGCGAGAGCCCGAACACGACGAGGATCGCGTTGCCGTTCACGCCGAGCTCCGAGAGGAGGGATGGCATGGCCTGGCCCAGCAGACCGGCCAGGACCGCGCCGAACAGGCTGAAGGCTCCCCCGATCAGCACCACCGCGAACAGCAGGATGGACTCGGACGGTGTGAAGTTGCCGGGATCCAGGACGCCGGCGTTCGCGGCGAGCAGACCACCGGCCACGCCGGTGGTGAACGACACCAGCGCGAGCGCCCGTAACTTGCTGCGTGTCGTGTCGACGCCGGCGGCCAGTGCGCCCGCTTCGCTCTGACGGATAACCGCCCACTGCCGGCCCGCCCGGCCCCGCAGCTGCCAGGCGAGCGCGGCGAACATCAGCGCGGCAACGATCACGACGTAGCGGAAGTAGCCGGCATCGCTGTGGCCGAGCGACGGTCGCTCGAGAGCGATCGGCTGCACCGACCCGGTGGCCGGCCCGAGAAATCCACCACCGCCGTTGGGGAACCCGGTTGCGTTGAAGACGATCGAGAACGCCCCCGCGAACATCAGCGTGACGATCGCCAGGTTCAGGCCGCTGAGGCGCAGCGCCGGAAGGCCGACCATCACCCCGATCACGCACGTCCCCAGGCCGGACGCCACCAGCAGCACCGGGTACGGCAGCGACGTCCCGTGCCCCAGGCGCAGCGTGATCCACCCGCCCACGCCGACCAGGGCGATCTGGCCTAGGGACACCAAGCCGAGCCTGCCGTACAACAACCCGACGCCGGCGCACGCGATGGCATAGATCACCGACGTCGTGAAGGAGCGGATCCAGAACACCGAGAAGACGGCGGGCACCGCGACGGCGATGATCGCCAGCACGAAGACGACGACGACGGCCGCCGCCGGTCGCGGGACGCGCGGCGCAAGCGCGACGCTGGCGACGCTCATCGCGCCGCCCCGATCGTCACCGTTCTGTGGCGCTGGAGGTACAACACGACGGCAATCGCCACGACGAACGGCGCCGCCGAGCGGTAGTCGGAGATCCAGTCGTAGGGCGTGCCGACGGCCTCCAACACGCCGACGAGCAGACCGCCGAACAGCGTCCACCCCAGCGACGCGAACCGGCCGACCACGCAGGCCGCGAGCGCCGGGATCACCAGGAACGTCAGCGTCACGGCGGTCAGCTGCGTCAGATCGGCCAGCAAGAGGCCCGACACGCCGCCCACCACGCCGCTCGCCAACCACGCCAGGGACTCGATGAGCCGCACGCGCACGCCGAGCATCGAGCTCAGCTCGCGGTCGTCGGCCAGCGCGCGCATCGAGGTGCCGGTCGTCGAGCGGCGCAGATAGAGCGCCGTCCCCGCGGTGATGAGCACCGCGAGCAACAGCGCCAGCACTTGCGTCGTGCTGACGCGAAGGTCGCCGAGGTCGAAGCCGGACGTGCCGGTCGGCAGGGAGAGCGTCCGGGTGTCGTCGGTCCAGTACCAGTTGAGCGCGCCGAGGATCGCCAGCGCCAACCCGAGCGACGCCGTGGCCTTGACGACCGGCTCTCGGTCGGCCAGGTACGGGCCGAGTGCCGCGCCGTACAGGAGCGACGCCCCGCCCGCCGCCCCGACGCCAACGGCGTAGGCGAACCACTCGGCGGCGCCACCCTGCAGCAGCTGCCAGCTGATCAGCGCTGCCATCGCGCCCAGCGCCCCGTACGCCAGGTTCAGGACGCCGGTGGTGCGGTAGAGGACCAGCATCCCGACGCCGGACAGGGCGTAGAGCGAGCCCACGGCCAACCCGGCGACAATGAACGGCTCGAGCATCGCGGCCTCCCCTCAGCCGGCGAGGCCGTCGCGCTGCTCACGCGCGATGACCGGCGCCAGCCCGGGATCCTCGACCGGCTTGCAACCCTCGAGCTCGACGTACTTGCCACCCTTGATGACCGCCATCCTCGTCGTGTGGTTGGCGTTGTGGCGGTCCGCCGACCCGAAGTACCACGGCGTGCAGAGGATGTCCGACTTGAAGCCCTTGATCCCGACGACGGCCTTGGCGACCGTCTCCCGCGTGATGTCCTTCGGATCGAGCTTGAGCAGGGTGTCCGTCAGGAACTTCGCGGCCAGGAAGCCCGACTGACCGAACGTGTCGCGCGGGTCCCGGGGGCTGCCGTACTTCTGAAGGATCGTCCGCCACTGCAGGTTGTCCGGCGTCTTGGCGTCGACGAGCTGGAGCTCGGAGTTGGCGATGAAGCCCTCCCACTGCGGCCCGACCTGCTTGGGGAACCCAGCGTCGTAGCAGGACGTCAGGCACGACCACACCACCTTCTCCTGCAGCCCCTGGGCCGCAGCCGCCTTGAGCAGCGCCACGGCGACCGGACCCACGTCCTCGATGAGCACCGCTGAGGGGTCTGCCTTCTTGAGCTCCAGGATGCCCGAGTTCGCATCGACTGACGTCGCGTCACGCACGACCGTCTCGACGATCCTGACCTTCTTGTCCTTGGCGTAGTTCTCGACGCCGTCCGCCACCCAGTCGCCGACGCCGGGGATGTTGTGGCGCGCCTGGGCGAACCGCGAGGTCTTGCCCTGCGCCTGGAGGTACTGGAGGGTGGCGACTCCGCTGATCCGAGGTCCCGCGTTGATCGGCGCGATGTTCGAGGACTCGAAGCAGGCCTGCGCCACGCCGGTGCCCGTGATGCTGTAGAGGTCGGCCCTCTTGTAGATCGGATTGGCACCCGCGCAGCCGATGAACGTCGCATCGCCGGCCAGTGCGACGATCGAGCGGTCGGCCGCGAGCTTCGCGGCGATCTGGGCGGCCTTCTGCTGGTTGAGCGCGTCGTCTTCGTAGGCGTAGTCGACGGGGCGGCCGTTGATGCCGCCGTTGGCGTTCACGCACTTGAAGTAGGCCGTGGCCGACCGAGGCGCTGAGCTGAAGTCGATGCCGCCGCTCGCGGTCGCGAGCGCTCGGATCTTGATGGGACTGCCGGTTGCCCGCTCGCCGGTGCCCATGCCGCACTTGATCTGCGACGCGTCCGTCGACAGCTTGCCGACATCCTCGTCGCTGGTGTTGCCGGACGATCCACCACAACCTGCGACCGCTGCCGCGACAGCCGTCGCAGCCAAGGCCGTTCGAACGTGCATGCTCACTTCACTCTCCTCTAGGATCGCGAACGCCGCGCACTTGATCTTCGATTAGATATGATATCACTATATGCGTGTTCGGTGCAACCCCTCGCACCGAACGGCAAACGCCTCTACGAGACGATCCGTGAGCCCTCGTCCGCGGCGCCTACAGACCCGGGGTACGGGTCGTCATCGAGGAGCTGGGCGTGTCGACTCCCCGATCCGCGAGGCGATCCGGCGCTGGAGGCCCAGCGCTGCCCATCCGGCGCTAGTGGAACGCTAGGCGCGGAGCTTCATCGGCAGCTCGACATGCGAGCTCCTCGCGAGCAGCGTTCGGACGCGGTCTTGCGCGACGACGCTGAGCGGCGCCAGCGGCTCTCGGCCGAGGTCGGAGGGCAGCAGGCCCAGCCGGCCCATCACCCACTTGGCCGGAACCGGGTTGGTCTCGGCGAAGGCGGCGTCCACGAGCGGATGCAGGTCGTAGTGCAGGGCTCGGGCCCGCTCGTGATCGCCGGCGGCGAACGCGTCATAGAGCGCGGCGACCGGGGCCGGCGCGAAGTTGCCGACGCAGCTCAGGTGGCCGGCACCCCCGAGGCAGAGCATCGGATAGCAGAGCAGCTCGATGCCCGACAGCGCGATGAAGTCGGTTCCGGCCTCGTCGAAGACGTAGGAGACGTGCTCGAAGTCGCGCGTGGTCTCCTTGATCCCGACGATGTTCTCGTGAGCACGGCGCAGCCGACCGACCGTCACCGGGGCGATGTCGACGGCGGCCCTGACCGGCACGTTGTAGACGATGATGGGCAGGTCCGGGAACTCGGAGGCCACCCGCGAGTACCAGCGGAACAGGCCGTCCTGCTGTGCCCGCCCGTAGTAGGGGGTGACCACGAGCGCCGCTGCGGCACCCAGCCGCTCGGCCTCGGCGGTGAGCTCGAGCGTCTCGTCCATCAGCGCGGTGCCGGTGCCGGGGAGGAGAGGCACCCGGCCGTCGATCGCCTCGGCCGCCGCCCGCATCACCGCGATGCGCTCCGCGACGGTCTGCGAGGTCGGCTCGCCGGTCGACCCGCCCACCGAGATACCGTGGGTGCCATGGTCGAGCTGCCAGTCGATCAGGGGTCCGATGGCATCGAGATCGAGGCTGCCGTCGGCGGTGAACGGCGTCACCAGCGGCGTGATGGCGCCGCGTACGGCTGACGGGTCGGCGGCGTAGGGGTTGCTCATCGGGGGGGCTCCTGGTTGCGGGTGGCTCGCCAGCGCTCGTACTCGGCGCGGCGCTCGTCCGCGATGGGGTACACGCCCCGGACGGACTCGCCCTGCTGCACACGCTCGAGGGCCCAGGCCTCGCGCTCGTCCTGCTCGAGGGCGTCGTGAGCGATCGCCTCGGCCAGTCCGGCCGGGAGGACGACGACCCCGTCGGCGTCGCCGACGATGACGTCGCCGGGCATCACCAGCGTGCCGGCGCAGGTGATGGGCACGTCCACGTCGAGCGGGATGTGCTCGACCCAGAGCGATGCGGCATTGGGCAGCTGGAAGTACGTCGGGATGTCGAGCTCCGTGACACCACGGGAGTCCCGGACCCCGCCGTCGGTCACGATCCCGGCTCCTCCGCGGGCCAGCACTCGCGCGGCGAGGATGTCGCCGATGGTGCCGGCGCCCGCCTCGCCACGGGCTTCCATGATCAGCACGTCCTCCGGGGAGGTGCTCTCCACCGCGAGCTTCTGCACGCTTTCCGACCCCTTGCGGGCGTCGCGGACGTCTTCCCGCAGGGCGACGTAGCGAAGCGTGTGCGCATAGCCGACCATGCGCAGGTCCGGGCGCGCCGGTTTCAAGCCCGCGAGGAAGGTGTTGGCGACGCCACGGTTCGCGAGCTGCACGGTGAGCGAGGCGGTCGACACCTGTCGCAACGCGGCCATCGCGTCGTCGGAGAGTGCGGCCG
>CALMNS010000061.1 GCA_937871635.1 uncultured Solirubrobacter sp. | reverse complement strand
ACGTCGCGGAGCTTCTGCGCCTCCGCGAGGGACTGCAGCTTCTTGAGCGACTGGTTCTCGATCTGGCGGATCCGCTCGCGCGTGACGTTGAACGTGCGGCCGACCTCGTCGAGCGTGCGCGGGTGCTCGCCGCCGAGCCCGTAGCGGAGCTCGAGCACGCGGCGCTCGCGGTAGGAGAGGTTCTCGAGCGCCTCGCGCAGCGCCTCCTTGGTGAGGATCTCCGCCGCGCGCTCGTACGGCGACTCGGCGCGCTCGTCGGCGATGAACTGGCCGAACTCGGACTCCTCCTCGTCCCCGACCGGCTTCTCGAGCGAGACGGGCGCCTGGGCGGAGCGCTTGATCGAGTCGACCTCCTCGGGGTCGATGCCGGTGACCTCGGCGATCTCCTCCGGGGTGGGCTCGCGACCGAGCTCGGTGACCAGCTTGCGCTCGGCGCGGCCGATCTTGTTGAGCTTCTCGACCACGTGGACCGGGATGCGGATCGTGCGGGCCTTGTCGGCGAGGGCGCGGGCGATCGCCTGGCGGATCCACCACGTGGCGTACGTGGAGAACTTGAACCCCTTGCGGTAGTCGAACTTCTCGGCCGCCCGGACCAGGCCCAGCGTGCCCTCCTGGATGAGGTCCAGGAACGGGAGGCCCTGGTTGCGGTAGTTCTTCGCGATCGAGACGACCAGGCGGAGGTTGGACTCGACCATCTTCTGCTTGGCGTCGAGGTCGCCGCGCTCGATGCGGCGCGCGAGGTCGACCTCCTCCTGCGCGGTGAGCAGGCGGACCTTGCCGATGTCCTTCAGGAAGAGCTGAAGGGAGTCCGTCGTCATGTCCGGCTTGAAGTCGATCGCGGCCTTGGCCTTGCGCCGGCCGCGCTTCTCCGGGGCGCGCTCCACGGCGTTCGAGGCGGCGGTCGCCGGGTCGATCTCCTCGACCAGCTCGATCTCCGAGCGCTCGAGGAAGCCGTGCAGCTCCTCGACGTCGGTCTCGTCGAGATCCACCTCGGCGACAGCGGTGGCCACCTCGGCGAAAGTCAGCACGCCCAGCTGCTGACCCTTGAGAAGGAGAACCTTGACCTCTTCGAGTTCCTGAAGCTCCACTACTGACATCAGTGTCCTGTCTCCCGGTCCGACCGAATTGCTGGGGCAGTCTAGGACGGCTTGCGCCATGCGTGACGACTTTCGGATCGGAACTAGACTGCGGCCGGGTGGCAGAGCCGGGACGCAAGCCGAAGAAGCGCAAGTCGGACGCGAACGTCCTCGCGAGTCTGCCGAGCACCCGACCCGCCCGCATCGGGCGGGCACGGGAGGTCGGAGCGAGCCCCGAGGCCGCTCCACCACCCCCCGCCCGGCCCGCGGTGAAGACGCCGAAGGCCGATGCGAAGCCGAAGGCCGATGCGAAGCCGAAGGCCGCCGCGGCGCAGCCCGCGCCGAAGCGCGCGGTGGCGAAGCCCACGCAGAAACCCGCCGCGGCGAAGTCCACCCCGACGGCCGCGAAGTCCAAGCCTGCCGCGGCGAAGCCCACTCCCGCCGCCAAGCGCACCCCGGCCCCGCGCCGCCCGAGGCAAGCACCACCCCGGCAGGCCTCACCCCCCACCCCACGACCCGAGCCACGGGGGCCCCGCCCGATCAGCGCCGGAGCGCCGACGCTCTCCGACGCCCCCGCCCCGCAGGACCGTCCCGACGCGCCGCCGAGCGGGATCGAGCTCGCCTCCACCGTGGTCAAGGCGGCCGGGGAGCTCGCCCAGATCGGGCTGACCGTCGGCGGCCAGGTCCTCAAGCGGGCGGTCGAGAGGCTTCCGAAGCCCTAGGAGCTCTAGCCCTCGAGGTACTTGATCATCCGGTTGCAGAGCGCGGTGAGGGCGGGCGCCGGGCGCTCGACCGCCAGCGGCCGGTCGCGGAGGTGGCCCTCGAGCCGCTTGCCCAGCGCCGGGTCCGCCCGCCCGGCCAGCGCGCCGGAGACGAGCGCCGCCCGGCGCACGACCTCCGGGTCCATCGTCCAGACCGCCTCGAAGCGGCGGTCGCCGTCCGGCAGGTCCTGCTTCTCGGCGCTCGAGCGCGGGTGCTCCCAGGCGAGCAGGCAAGCCGCGTAGCCCGGGGCGTCGACCACCACGGCCCACTCGTTGCCGACCGCGTCCTCGGGGGCGACCGGGATCTCGGCGGGATGGCCGTTGCCCTCGCGGACGGCGCCGAAGTCGGCGAAGACCACCGAGGCGTCGGCGACCTCGGCGAGCCGCCGGTAGCGGTGCTCGACCACCCGGTAGTTGGCCTCCTGCTGGAACGCGGCGATCACCACCGGGCCAGCGCCGCGGGCGAGCGTCTCGTCCTCGATCGCGCGCGAGATCGCGGTGAGCGTACGCTTGCGCAGCAACTGCGGCTGCACGTTCATCCCCGACGACATGACGGCGCCGTAGATCGACGGGCGATCGGTCGGCTCGCCGGACGCCCGCGCCCGCTCGAGCGCGGCGGGAACCGAGAGCCCGCCCTCGCGGTAGACGGCGACGCGGCGGATGAGCTCGGCGTCCGCGGCGGAGTAGCGGCGGTAGCCGGCCGGGGTGCGCTCCGGGGCGGGGAAGCCGTAGCGCTGCTCCCACTGGCGGATCGTGCCCGCCGCCACGCCGGTGCGCTCGGCGACGTCCTTGATCGACAGATCCGTCATAGCGTCTCCCCCGACATCCCTCGCACTACGGTTCCGCCCGCCGCCGGGATCCAATCTTCGGTCCTTCGGGGTACGTACCTGGCGCGATGACCCAGTTCTCCGCATCTCGCACCGCCGATCCCATCCTCTTAACCGGAGCTTCGGGCTACGTCGGCGGGTACCTCCTGACCGAGCTCGTCCGTCGCGGGCACAAGCTGCGGGTCCTCGCGCGCACGCCCGGCCCGGGCGCGTTCGGGCCGGAGGTCGACGCCCGCCGGGGAGACGCGGTGGCGGGCACCGGGCTCACGGACGCACTGGCCGGCTGCCGGACCGCCTACTACCTCATCCACTCGATGGGCCGGGGATCGGGGCCCAACGCCGAGTTCGCCCAGCGCGACCGCACCGCCGCCCACAACTTCGGGGCCGCCGCCCGCGAGGCCGGCGTCACCCGCGTCGTCTACCTCGGCGGGCTGGGGCCGACCGGGCCCGGGGCGTCCGAGCACCTGCGCTCCCGCCACGAGGTGGCCGAGATCCTGCGCGGCTACGTCGACGAGCTCGTCTACGTGCGGGCGGCGATGGTCATCGGCGCGGGCAGCGCCTCCTACGAGATGATGAGCTCGCTGGTCAAGCGGCTGCCGGTGATGATCGCGCCGCGCTGGGTGGACACCCGCTCCCAGCCCGTCGCGCTCGAGGACGTCATCCGGACGCTGGCCGACGTCGCCGTCCTCGCCGAGGCGCCGGGCGAGGTCCAGCTCGGCGGCCGCGACGTGCTGACCTACCGGGACATGATGGTCCGCTTCGCCCGGATGCAGGGCCGCCGGCCGCGGATCGTGCGGGTGCCGGTCCTCACCCCGACCCTCTCCTCGTACTGGGTGGCGCTCGTCACCCCGGTCGAGCTCGGGCTGGTCAAGCCGCTCGTCGACGGCCTGAAGTCCGAGATGGTCGTCGAGTCGCCGCCGATCGCCCCGATCAACCAGAGCCCGATGGGCTTCGAGGACGCGGTCCGGGCCGCCGGCGGGGTATGAACGGGCCGCTGCTCAACCGCCGCCGCGAGCGCCACGTCGCCAACGCGGTCATCCGCGACCCCGCGCAGCACACGGTGATGGACGAGCACGGCGCCGTGCGCTCGGTCCAGGCGGCCGACGTGACGCTGCCCGTCGAGGAGCTCGACTCGATCTGGTCGGGGATGCACCTCGAGCGGCTGGCGCGGACCTACTGGAAGTACCTCTCGCGCGTCACCCTCGGGCTCATCCGCGTCTCCTACACCGAGACGGAGCGCGCCGTGGTCCTCATCCACCGGCCGCTCGTCCTGCTGCGCTTCTACGCGCCCGACTACGAGCTCAGCGCCGACCGCGGGATCGTCAAGTGGCGGATCCGGGACGGGATCCTCGTCGCCAAGCCGGGCCGCGGCGGGGACGGCTATCTCGAGCTCGACGTGCGGCGCTGCCCGGCCGACGAGCCCGGCTACGCCCGCGCGCACGTCGAGGTGGAGATCGCGAACTTCTACCCGGCGATCGCCACCTGGGTGGCGCGCTGGTTCTATCAGCAGACCCAGTCGCGGATCCACGTCCTCGTCGCCCACGGCTTCCTGCGCTCGCTGGCCCGCCTCGAGCTCGAGGAGTCGGCGGTCGGGCGCTTCGCGGTCGGCGAGATCGGCTCGGGCGGCGCCACCCCCGAGCCCGGCGGCGAGCAGCCCTCGCCGCAGCGCCGCGGCGGCCTGCACGAGGACGAGATCACGATCGGCGACACCCCGCTGGCGGTGGTCGTCCCGCTGGCCGTAGCGGCG
>CALMNS010000060.1 GCA_937871635.1 uncultured Solirubrobacter sp. | reverse complement strand
ATCCTCAGCGGCCTCGCCGCCGCCGAGGCGTCCGTGGCCGCCGCCGCCGGGCTGCGCGACGGGCGCCTGCACCTCGCCTCCTTCGCCACGGCGGGCGCCACGCTCCTGCCCAAGGCGATCGCCACGTTCCAGCGGCTGCACCCCGCCGTGGCGCTGTCGCTCTCCCAGGCCGACCCCGACGCCGCGCTCGCCCAGCTGCGCGAGGGCAGCGTCGACCTGATCATCACCGCCGACGACGGACCGGGCGACATCCCGGGGATCGAGGTCGTGCCCCTGCTCGAGGACTCGCTGCTGCTCGTGCTCCCGGCCACCCACCCGCTCACCGGGCGCGAGCGGATCGGGCTGGACGAGCTCGCGGCGGAGACGTGGGTCGACACCCGCGCGGGCTCGGAGGCGCGGCGCCTGCTGCTGCGCGCCTGCGGCCGCGCGGGCTTCATCCCGCGGGTGGCGTTCGAGAGCGACGAGTACGCGACGATCCAGGAGCTCGTCGCTGCCGGCGCGGGCGTCGCGCTCATCCCCGAGCTGGCGCTGCGCTCACCTCCCGACGGCGTCCGCATCCGGCCGCTGGCCGGCCCGCCGGTGGTGCGTCACGTCCGAGCCGCGGTCCACGCCGAGGCCTACCGGGCGCCCGCGGCGGACGCGATGCTGTCGATCCTTCAGGAGGTGGCGGGCGCCGGCGCGTAGTGGACGACCTTCGTCACGGTCATCTCGTCGAGCAGCTCGGGACCGAAGCCGAAGCCCGAGCCGCTCGCCCGCCGCGGCTGCGCGGCCCCGCCGGGCGCGCCGCCGAACACCGCGTTGACCTTGACCGTCCCCACCTCGAGCTCGCGCCACGCGCGCTGGGCGTTGGCCTGCGACCCGGTGAGGACCGTGGCGGCCAGGCCGTACTCGCTCGCGTTGGCCGCCTCGAGGGCCGCGCCGAAGTCCTCGACGACCTGCACGGGCGCCACCGGGCCGAAGGTCTCGTCGCGCATGACCGCCATCGACGCGTCGACGCCGCGCAGCACGGTGGGCGGGTAGAACGAGCCTGGACCGTCGGGCAGCGCGCCGCCGGCGAGGAGCTCCGCGCCGTCGGCCACCGCCGCCTCGACGTGGCCGTGCACCGCGGCGCGCTGTCCCTCGTCGACGAGCGGGCCCATCTCGACCCCGGGCTCGAGGCCCGGGCCGACCCGGCGCTCGAGCGCGCGCCGGGTGAGCGCGGCCACGAACGGCTCGGCGACCTCGGCGTGCACGTAGATCCGCTCCACCGCGGTGCAGATCTGGCCCGCGTTGGCGAAGGCCCCGGTGGCCGCCTGCTCGGCGGCCCACTCGGGATCGACGCCCGCGTCGACGATCAGGGCGTCCTTGCCGCCCAGCTCGAGCAGCGCCTTGCGGCCGGCGGCGGCGCAGACGCTCGCCACCTCGCGCCCCGTGGCCACCGAGCCCGTGTGCATGACGAGGTCGACGCCGGGATGGGCGGCGAGCGACCGGCCCGCCCGCGCGTCGCCGAGCAGGACGGTGAGCACGCCGGGCGGGAGCTCGAGCAGCTCGGCGATCCGCCGCGCGGTGAACGGGGTCTTCTCCGACGGCTTGAGGACGACGGTGTTGCCCGTCACCAGCGCGGCGGCGAGCTGGCCGCAGGCGATGGCCACCGGGTCGTTCCACGGGACAAGGAGCGCCACCACGCCGCGCGGCTCGAAGACCATGACGTCGGTGGCGCCGTGGCCGCCGGCCAGCGAGCGCCCGCGGTGGACGGGGCCGAGCTCGGCGTACTGCTCGATGGCCCCGATCCCCGCCTCCACCCCGCCCGCGGAGTCGTCGAGCGGCTTGCCGTTCTCGCGCGTCTGCAGCTCGGCCAGCTCGGCGGCGTGCTCGCGCAGCCGGCGGGCGCCCGCCTTGAGGAGTACCGCCCGCTCGCCCGCTC
>CALMNS010000059.1 GCA_937871635.1 uncultured Solirubrobacter sp. | reverse complement strand
GATGACGACGGCGGGGACGACGGCTGATGACGCGCCTGCGCCGAGCCATCCGCGGCACCCGCACCCGGATCCTGGCCACCTACCTCGTCCTGCTCGCCTTCTCGTCGGTGGTCTCCGTGCTGGCCATCCGCCAGATCCTCGTGGTGCGCACCGCCGAGCGGGTGGACAGCGCCCTGACCCAGGAGGTGGAGGAGTTCCGCCGCCTGGCGGTCAACGGGATCGACCCGGCCACCTCACGGCGCTTCGGCGACGACCTCCGCGGGCTCTTCGACCTCTACTTCCGGCGCACCGTCCCCGGCGAGGGCGAGGCGATCCTCGCCTTCGTCGACGGCCGCCTGTACGCGACGGTCTCCAGCGGGCGGGGCGGCCGCCCGAACTTCGCCGACGTGGCCGAGCGCTGGGGCGCGGTCACCTCCGCCCGGCGCGGCACGGTGGACTCGGCCATGGGCGAGGTCCGCTACCTGGCGGTCCCCGTGCGCAGCGAGCGGCGCTCGGGGGTCTTCGTGGTCACCGCCTCGCTCGGCGCGGAGCGGGCCGAGGTCGACGAGGCCGTCCGCGTCGCCGCCGGCGTCACCTTGGCGGTCCTGCTCATCGCCTCCGTCCTCGCCTGGCTGATCGCGGGGCGCGTGCTGGCCCCGCTGCGCGTCCTCACCGAGACCGCCCGCGACCTCTCCGAGACCGACCTCAAGCGGAGGATCCCCACCACGGGCCCCGACGAGGTGGCCGAGCTCGCCCGCACCTTCAACGCGATGGTGGCGCGCCTCGACGGCGCCTTCGGCAGCCAGCGGGCCTTCATCGACGACGCGAGCCACGAGCTGCGCACGCCGATCACCATCGTGCGCGGCCACCTCGAGCTGCTCGAGCAGGACAACCCGGAGGAGCGGCGGGAGACGATCGCGCTGGTCACCGACGAGCTCGACCGGATGAGCCGCTTCGTCGACGACCTCCTCCTGCTGGCCAAGGCCCAGCGCCCCGACTTCCTCCGCCTGGACGACGTCGACCTCTGGGCGCTGGGGGACGAGCTCATCACCAAGGCCCGCGGGCTCGGGGACCGCGAGTGGCGGCTGGAGGCGCGCACCGGGGGCACCATCCGCGCCGACCGCCAGCGGCTCACCCAGGCGATGATGGGCCTGGCGCAGAACGCCTCGCAGCACACCGCGCCGGGCGACCCCATCCTGCTCGGGCTGGCGGCGGACTCGCGGGAGGCGTCGCTCTGGGTGCGCGACAGCGGACCCGGCGTGCCGGAGGCCGACCGGGCGCGCATCTTCGAGCGCTTCGCGCGGGCCAGCGCGAGCCGGCGCCGCTCGGAGGGCGCGGGTCTGGGCCTCTCGATCGTCCGGGCGATCGCCGAAGCGCACGGCGGCCGGGTCGAGCTCGAGAGCCGCAACGGGTCGGGCGCCACCTTCACCGTCATCATCCCCGTCGCCCCATGAACCGGATCCTGATCGCCGAGGACGAGCCCCGCCTCGCCTCCTTCCTCAACAAGGGCCTGCGGGCGGCGGGGTACACGACGACGGTGTGCGAGGACGGGCTGCGGGCAGCGGCGCTCGCGCGAGACGAGGACTTCGACCTCCTGGTGCTCGACATCGGCCTGCCCGGGCAGGACGGCTTCGCCGTCCTGCGGGCGCTGCGGGCGCGCGGCGACCGGCTCCCGGTGCTCATCCTCACCGCCCGCGACGAGCTCACGGACACCATCGCGGGGCTCGACGGCGGCGCCGACGACTACATGACCAAGCCGTTCGTCTTCGAGGAGCTCCTCGCGCGCGTGCGCGCCCGTCTGCGCAGCGAGGCGCGGACGGAGGGCACGGCGGGGACCGGACTCGAGCTCGAGGCCGCCGGCGTCCGGCTCGACCTGCGCACCCGGCGGGCGGAGGCGGACGGCACCGAGGTCGAGCTCACCGCGAAGGAGTTCGCGATGCTCGAGACCTTCCTGCGCCACGAGCACCAGGTGCTCAGCCGCGAGCAGCTCCTCTCCCACGTGTGGGGCTACGACTACGACCCCGGCTCGAACGTGGTCGACGTCTACGTCGGCTACCTGCGCCGCAAGCTCGGCGCGGAGCGCATCGAGACGGTGCGCGGCATGGGCTACCGCCTGCGGTGAGCCCCGGGGTGCCCGCCGCCGTGCACGGGCTGCCCGCCGCGCTCTACGAGCCGGGCGGCGAGGACGGCGAGTGGGACTCGACCGGCCTGACCTCCGGTCCCTGGGACCCGGGCCTCCAGCACGCCGGCCCGCCCGCCGCGCTCCTCGCCCGGGCGGTCGAGG
>CALMNS010000058.1 GCA_937871635.1 uncultured Solirubrobacter sp. | reverse complement strand
GTCACCAGGTCGGTGTCCACCGCGAGGACGGCGAACTCGTCGCCCCCGACCCGCGCGACGACGTCCGACGCGCGCGAGCCGTCGATCAGCGCCCAGGCGGCGGCCCGCAGCAGCTCGTCGCCGGCGCGGTGGCCCTGGGCGTCGTTGATCTGCTTGAGCTCGTCGAGGTCGACCACCACGACGCAGGCGGCGTGGCCGTAGCGGTCGCAGCGGTGCTCCTCGGCGGCGAGGACCACCTCCCAGTGGCGCCGGCTGCCGGCTCCGGTCAGGACGTCGGTGGCCGCCTCGGTGCGGGCGAGCTCGGCCTCGGCGCGGGCACGGGCGGCGCGCTCCTCGGCGGCGGCGAGGGTGTGCAGGAGCCGCCGGTCGAGCGCTGAGACGTCCCCCGATCCGTGGACGGCGTCGGCGGCTGCCTCGAACGTGGGAAAGGGTTCGATCGAGCGGTCCGTGCTCATGGGTACCTCACCGAACGGCCCGCCGCCCTCGAAATTGCGAGCTAGGCTCCCGGCCCGCATGAGCCTCCCGGTCCGCCGACGCCTCGATCCCGGGGTCTTCCGCCTCCCGGTCGAGCGGATCCGCAGCGGCTACTACTCCGACGCCTACTTCGTCCACGCCAAGGCGCTGCTCGAGGCCGAGGGGCGGCACCCGCGCGTGCTGATGCAGGTCTTCCAGCGCGAGCGGGCGGTGCTCGGGGGCATCGACGAGGCCGTCGCCATCCTGCGCGAGTGCTCGGGCTACGCCGGCCCGGACGGCGAGTGGGTCGACGGATGGGACGAGCTCGAGGTCCGCGCCCTGCACGAGGGGGACGCCGTGGAGCCGTGGGAGACGGTGATGACGATCGAGGGCGACTACACCCGCTTCGCCCACCTCGAGACGGTCTACCTCGGCTGCATGGCCCGCCGGACGCTGATCATGCGCAACGTCACCGCGGTGGTCGACGCGGCGTGCGGCAAGCCGATCCTCTACTTCCCCGCCCGTCACGACCACTGGCTCGTGCAGACGGGCGACGGCTGGGCGGCGCACGTGGCGGGGGCGATCGGGGTCTCGACGGACGCCCAGGCCTCGTGGTGGGGCGGCCGGGGCGTCGGGACGGTCCCCCACGCGCTGATCGCCGCCTACGCGGGCGACACCGTCGCGGCGGCCGCCGCCTTCGTGCGGCGCTTCGCCGGGGAGATGAACGTGACGGTCCTCGTCGACTTCGACAACGACTCGGTGCGGACCGCCCTCGAGGTGGCCGACGCGCTTGGACCGGACCTGTGGGGCGTGCGGCTCGACACCTCGGGCTCGCTGGCCGACGCGGCCCTCGTCCGCCGCCATGGCCCGGAGGCGGCGCCCAAGGGCGTCGTCCCCGAGCTCGTCCGCGTGGTGCGCGAGGCGCTCGACGCCGGCGGGCACGGCCACGTGCGGATCGTCGTCTCGGGCGGCTTCGACGAGGCGCGCATCCGCGCGTTCGAGGCGGAGGACGTGCCGGTCGACGCCTACGGCGTCGGGTCCGCGCTCCTCCGCGGGAAGAACGACTTCACGGCCGACATCGTGCGCACGGAGGGGCGGCCGTCGGGGAAGGTGGGCCGCGACCTGCGGCCGAACGAGCGGCTCGCGCTCGTCACCTAGCCCTCAGCGCAGCGGCACGAAGCGCACCCCCTCGTGGCGCTCGCGGACGACGGAGCCGCCGTCCGGGCTGCGGCGCACGAGGACGAGGTGCTGCCCGTCGGGCGGCCCGACCGGCGCGACCAGGCGGCCTCCCGGCCCGAGCTGGTCGATCAGCGCGGGCGGCACCTCGGCGCACGCCGCCGCGACGTTGACCGCGTCGAACGGCGCCAGGTCCGGTGCGCCGAGCAC
>CALMNS010000057.1 GCA_937871635.1 uncultured Solirubrobacter sp. | reverse complement strand
GGCCGGCCGTCCGGGTCGCCCCACCGCGCCCACGCGAGCGTGCGCCCGCCGGGCAGCCGCAGCGCGCCCTCCTCGATCGCCTCGGGATGGGGCATCCCGGATAGCCTGATCCATCGTGGCCACCACCGCCTCATCCCAACCCACCCCGCAGCGGCTGGCCTCGATCCGCGAGCAGCTCGAGCTCCTGTCGGACTACCTCGATCCCGAGACGCTGCGCGCGCGGCTGACCGAGCTCGAGGGGGCGATGGGGGAGCCCGGCTTCTGGGACGACCCGGACACCGCCTCGCGGACGAGCTCCGAGCACGCCCGGACGACCCGCAAGCTCGAGACCTTCCTGGCCCTGCAGGCCGACGTCGCCGACCTCGACGGGCTCGTCGAGATGGCCGCCGAGGACGAGTCGCTGATGGCGGAGGTCGAGGAGGCGTTCGCGAGCGTCGAGGCGCGGCTCGCCCAGCTCGAGGAGGAGCGCCTGTTCTCCGGCCCCTACGACGCCGGCGACGCGCTCGTCGCCGTCAACGCCGGCGCGGGGGGGACCGACGCGCAGGACTGGGCGGAGATGGTCCTGCGGATGGAGATGCGCTGGGCCGAGCGCCGCGGCTTCACCGTGGAGCTCCTCGAGGCGAGCGCGGGGGAGGAGGCCGGCGTGAAGTCCGCCACCTTCCAGGTCTCGGGCGAGAACGCCTACGGGCTCTACTCGGCCGAGAAGGGCGTGCACCGCCTCGTGCGCCTGAGCCCGTTCGACTCGGCCAACCGCCGCCAGACGTCGTTCGCGGGGGTCGAGGTGTCGCCCGTCGTGCAGGGGGCGGGGGCCGTGCAGATCGAGGAGGACGACCTGCAGATCGACACCTACCGGGCCTCCGGCGCGGGCGGCCAGCACGTCAACAAGACCGACTCGGCCGTGCGGATCACCCACCGGCCTTCGGGCATCGTCGTCCAGTGCCAGAACGAGCGCTCGCAGACCCAGAACAAGGCGGTGGCGATGAAGATGCTCGAGTCCAAGCTCGTCGAGCTCGAGGAGCGGCGCCGCCGCGAGGAGATCGCCAAGGAGCGGGGGGAGGCGCAGGACGTGAACTTCGGCTCGCAGATCCGCTCCTACGTGCTGCACCCGTACACGCTCGTCAAGGACCACCGCACGAACATCGAGGTGGGGGACGCCAGCCGCGTGCTCGACGGGGACCTCGACCCGTTCGTGCGGCCCTACCTCCTGGCGTCCGTGTGATGGCGTCCCGACCGGTGACCGCCGGCGAGATCGGGCCGGACGAGACCCGCTTCGACCCCTACGCGACGGGCTCGCCGCGCAACGCCGCCGTCCCCGACAGCGACCAGCCGACGGCGCCGTACCTCGACGCCCTGATCGCCTACGGGTTCCGCGGCTCGACGCGCTTCCACGTCCCGGGCCACAAGGGCGGGCCGGGGGCCGATCCCGGCCTGCGCTCGGCCCTGGGCCCCAACGCGCTGGCGCTCGACCTGCCGCAGGACCTCGAGGGGATCGACCTCGGCCCGTCGCCCACGCCGTACGAGCGGGCCGAGCAGCTCGCCGCCGACGCTTACGGCGCCGCCCGCACCTGGTTCCTGACCAACGGCGCCACCCAGGGCAATCACGCGCTCTGCCTCGCGCTCGCCCCGCTCGGCGCCCACGCGGTCGTGCAGCGCAACTCGCACGCGTCGGTCATCGACGGGATGGTCCTCTCCGGCGGGGTCCCGCACTACGTGGCGCCGACCTACGACGACGAGCTCGGGATGGCCCACGGGGTGACGCCCGCGGCGCTCGAGGAGGCGCTCGCCGAGGCCTCCGCCACCGGAACCCCCGCGCGCGCGGTGTTCATCGTCTCGCCGACCTACTACGGCCTCGCCGCCGACGTCGCCGGCTGCGCCGAGGTCACCCACGCCGCCGGGGCGGTCCTGGTCGTCGACCAGTCCTGGGGCCCGCATCTCGGCTTCCACCCGGCGCTGCCGCCGAGCGCCCTGGCGCTCGGGGCCGACGCGGTGCTCACGAGCACCCACAAGATCGTCGGCTCGCTCACCCAGAGCGCGATGCTCCACGTCGCCGGGAACGGAGCCGGCCCGCCCCGGATCGACCCCGCGGCGGTCGCGCGCGTCGTGCGGCTCATGCGGACGACCTCGCCGAGCTCCCTCCTGCTCGCGTCGCTCGACGCCGCCCGGCGCCAGCTCGCGATCCACGGCGAGGCCCTGCTCGACCGCACCCTGGTCGCCGCGGCGCGCGCCCGCGAGGCGATCGACGCGATCGAGGGCTGCTCCGTGGTCGGCGAGGATCTCGTCGGCGCGCCCGGCGTCGCGGACTGGGATCCGCTGCGGATCGTGGTCGACGTCCGCGCCACGGGCTGCACGGGCTACGAGCTCGCCTCGGCGCTGCGCGCCTCCCACGACGTGCAGGTCGAGCTCGCCACCCAGGCGACGGTGGTCCTCGTCCTGGGCGTCGACCAGCCGACCGAGCCGCTCGACCGCTTCACCCACGACTTCGCGCAGATCGTCGCCCGCGTCGCCCGGCCGGGGGAGGGGTCCGCGCTCGCGCGCTCGCCCGCCGCGCTGCGCAACGAGGTCGCCGCGACGCCGCGCGATGCGTTCCTCGGCGAGACGGAGGTCGTCGGGGTCGACGACGCCGACGGCCGCATCTCCGCCGAGGCGATCGCCGGGTACCCGCCCGGGATCCCCGCCCTCCTGCCCGGCGAGCGGATCACCGTCGAGCTCGTCGCCTACCTGCGCGAGCTCAGCGCGGCCGGCGCCCGCCTGCACGGGGCGTCGGACCCGGCGTTCCGGACGATCACCGTCCTGCGCTGAGCAAGCCGCGTGGCGGTCGCGAGGGAGCGAGTCGCGTTCATCGGTCCCGCCAACGGGTCAGACGCCGAGCGCTACGTCGCCCACATCCAGGGCGCGCGCAACGTCGTGGCGGAGCTCGACGGCGACGCGACCCTCGAGGTCGCCGTCGCCTGGGCGCGTGAGCGGGCCCCGGTCGTGCTCGTCCGGCTGCTGGAGGAGCAGGTCCACCGATCGGCCCGAGCCGTTCCGCCGCCGGTCGACCCGACGGCGCCGCAGTGGCCCCGCACGCCGGGTGACCGGCGGCCTGAGCGCCCCTCGCGCTGGAGCGTCACGGTCGACCTGGGGCCGGGGCTCGAGCGGCTGCGAGCCCCTGAGGACCGTGCCTGCTGCGAGGCGGTCGTCGCGGCGGTCGCCGGCGCGATCGGCGGCGCGGAGGTCGACGCCACCGAGGTGGACGCCGCGCTGGTCGAGGAGGCGGCGATCCTCCGGGCGGCCGGCGACGAGGAGGTGGGCTACTACATCGTCGACCCGACCTACGCGCTGACCATCGAGGTGGCCGGCGAGACGGAGGCCGAGGTCCACCGGGACCTCGGCCGCCGGATCGAGGTTCCCGCCGACTGGTGGGTGCTCGTCCGGGCCGGGCCGGTCGACTGGCCCGTGCCGTTCCCGCGCCCGTTCTGACTCGCGCCGGCGTACGTAGGCTCCAGCGCGAGATGACCGCCGCCGACCTCGACGACCTGATCGCCCGCGCGCTGGCCGAGGACGTCGGCGCGGGCGACTTGGCCACGGAGGCGACGGTCCCGGCCGGCGCCCGGGCGGTGGCCACCATCACGCAGAAGGCGCCCGGCGTCGTCTTCGGGCTCGGCGTCGCCGAGGCCGTCTTCGCGCGCCTCGACGACGGCGCGCGCTTCGAGCGCCTCGGGCCGGAGG
>CALMNS010000056.1 GCA_937871635.1 uncultured Solirubrobacter sp. | reverse complement strand
GAGCGGCGCTCGCCGTGGCCGGAGCGGTCCCCGCGGCGGCGGCGGCGCTGCCCGCGTACGCCGAGCCCTCCCGGGCCTGGCCCCCGAGGGCGAACGCCCCGGAGGCGACGACGACGGCGCCGACGAGCGTCCCGGCCATCAGGTGTCTGCTGGGCATGTCCGCGAGCGTGGCGGGTCAGCTTCAGCGCAGCCTAAGCGCCCGGCGACCCCTATCCTCGGGTCCATGGCCCAGCCGCCCGAGCGCGTCCGGCTCAAGGACGGGCGCGAGGTCGAGATCCGGCCCATCGAGCCCGAGGACGCCGAACCGCTCGAAGCGGGGCTCGAGGAGCTCTCCGACGAGTCGCGCTACCGGCGCTTCCTGACCCTCAAGCGCGGGTTCAGCCGCGCGGAGCTCGCGTACCTGACCACGGTCGACCACCACGACCACGAGGCGCTCGTCGCCTACGGGCCGGGCACGGACCGCGGCCTCGGCGTCGCCCGCTTCGTCAAGGATCCGCAGGCGCCCGAGCGCGCCGAGCTGGCCATCGTGGTCGCCGACGACTGGCAGGGCCGCGGCCTCGGGCTCGCCCTCCTGAACCGCCTGGCCGACCGGGCCGTCGAGGAGGGCGTGTGCACCCTCACCGCGACCGTCCTCGAGTCCAACCGGGACATCGTCGCCCTCCTGCGCAAGGTGGGTCCGGTCGACGTCAGCCACCCGGGCGGAGGGGTCGCGGACCTGCGCATCGACATCGCCGAGGACGAGCCGTGCCCGCCCGTGATGCGTGAGGCGCTGCGCGCCGCCGCCCGCGGCGAGCTCTCGCTGGCCTGATGGTCCCCGGGTGGCCGCGCTCGTCTTCCTCGCCTCGGGCGCCGTCCTCGTCCTGGAGATCCTCGGCGTCCGCCTGCTGGCGCCGTACGTCGGGCTGACGCTCGAGACCACCACGTCGATCATCGGCGCCGTCCTGGCCGGCATCGCCGCGGGGTCGGCGCTGGGCGGGCGGGCGGCGGACCGGCTCCCGGCGCGCTGGCTGCTCAGCGCGCTCTTCGTCAGCGGCGGGGCGCTCGCCCTCTTCACCGTCCCGCTCGTCCGCCTGCTCGGCCCCGTCGCACAGGGCGGCGGCGATGGTGCGGCGCTCCTGCTCACGGCGGTCGCGCTGCTCCCGCCCGCCGCGGTGCTCAGCGCCGTCACCCCGGTGGCCGCCCGCCTCGAGCTGCGCGACCT
>CALMNS010000055.1 GCA_937871635.1 uncultured Solirubrobacter sp. | reverse complement strand
CCACCGCCCCCCGCGCGCGCTCGGGCCCGGCGCCCGGGGCGGGACGGAACCCCGGACCAAGGCCAGGCGCCGCCGCCGCGTCCCGCCCGCGGCGATCGTCGTCTTCGTGATCGCCATCCCGGTGATCAGCGGCATGCTGCTCGCCCTGCGGGCGGTCTACTTCATCGGCGTCGACCCCGACGACGGCCGCACGATCACCGTCTTCCGCGGCCTGCCCTACGAGCTCCCGGCGGGGGTGAAGCTCTACTCGCGCTACGGCGGCTCGGGCGTGACGATCGACGCCGTGCCCGCCGCCCGCCGCCGGACCTTCACCGACCACAAGCTGCGCACCCGCGACGACGCCACCGAGCTCGTCGACGAGCTCGAGCTGGGGCAGCTGGAGCCGTGAGCTAAGTGAAGGCCCGCAACCGGGAGCTCCTGGCCCTCGTCCCGGCCTCGCTCCTCGTCACCGCCGGCTTCGCCGCCGTCTTCATCTCCCAGGACGACACCCTGTCGCGGGCGGCGGCGACCCAGGAGCTCTCGGGCGCCTCGCTGACCATCGGCGGGGTCTTCCTCGCCCTCTGCCTGGCCGTCCACGTCGTGCTGCGCTTCGCGCTGCCCGACGCCGACCCCTACCTCTTCCCGCTCGTCGCGGTGCTCGCCTGCTTCGGGCTCGTCCTGATCTACCGGATCGACGCCGACCTCGCCCGCGAGCAGGCGCAGTGGTTCGTGTTCGGCCTCGTCCTCTTCGTGGTCACGATCGTCGCGCTCAGGGACTTCCGGCGCCTCGAGCAGTACCGCTACACGATCGCCGCCGGCGCGCTCGTCCTCCTCCTCCTGCCCCGCGTGCCGGGGATCGGCCAACAGGCCAACGGCGCCTACCTGGGGGTGGGGATCGGGCCGATCTCCTTCCAGCCCGCGGAGTTCGCGAAGATCGCCCTGGTCGTCTTCCTGGCCGCCTACCTGCGCGACACGCGCCAGGTCCTCGTCCTCGGCGCCCGCCGCGTCCTGGGGGTGACGATCCCGCCGCTCAAGCACTTCGGGCCCGTGCTGGTCATCTGGGGCGCCTCGATGTTCACCCTCGTCTTCATCCGCGACCTGGGGTCCTCGCTCATGTTCTACGGGGCGTTCATGGCGCTCCTCTACGTGGCCACGAGCCGGCTGAGCTTCGTGGTCATCGGCCTCGCGCTCTTCGGCCTCGGCGCGTGGTTCATCGCCTCGCCGGCGGGCCGGGTGCTGCCCGGCACGGGGCAGGTGGAGGACCGGGTGAGCATCTGGCTCGACCCGTTCGCGCCGGGGGTGGTCGACGAGGAGGGCTACCAGCTCGCCCAGTCGCTCTTCGCGCAGGCCGACGGCGGGCTGTTCGGCACCGGGTTCGGGCAGGCGCTGATCGAGCAGCCGGGCACCGGCACCCCGATCCTGCCCGTCGCCGAGACCGACCTGATCTACGCGGTGATCGTCAACGAGCTCGGGCTGGCCGGTGCCTGCGGGCTCATCGCGGTCTACCTCCTGTTCGTCCAGCGCGGCTTCAAGGTGGCGATGATCGCCCGCGACTCGTTCTCGAAGCTCCTGGCCACGGGCCTCGCGGCGGTCTTCGCGCTCCAGGTCTTCGTCATCGTCGGCGGGGTCACCCGGGTCATCCCCCTCACCGGCGTGACGCTGCCGTTCGTGTCCTACGGCGGCTCGTCGATCCTGGCCAACTTCGTCCTGCTCGCCCTGCTGCTCATGGTCTCCGACCGCGCGCGGCGCGAGGTCCAGGGGGGCGCGCGGTGAACGTCCCGATCGTCCGGCTCTTCGCGCTGATCGTCGTCCTCTTCGGGCTGCTCATCGCGTTCACCTCGCGCTGGACGGTGTTCGAGGCGCAGGCCCTGCGCGACAACCCCGACAACCGGCGCTCGCTGCTCGCCGAGCAGAAGATCCGCCGCGGGACGATCCGGTCCGCCGACGGCCAGGCGCTCGCCCGCAGCGTGCGCGACGAGAACGGCGTCTACGAGCGCCGGTACCCGACCGGGGCGCTCTTCGGCCACCCGATCGGCTACTCGTTCACCGCGCTGGCCAGCCGGTCGGGCTACGAGCAGAGCCAGAACGACGTCCTCACCGGGCAGTCGGAGGAGCTGACCACCGCGCTCGAGTCGCTCATCGGGCGCCGGCGTGAGGGCAACGACATCATCACCACGCTCGACTCGCGTGCCCAGCGGGTCGCCACCCAGGCGCTGGGGGGGCGGCGCGGCGCCGTCGTCGCCCTCGACGCCCGGACGGGCGCGGTCAAGGCGATGGCCTCGACGCCGGGCTACGACCCGAGCGGGCTGGACTCCGCCGCCGCGCTCCGCCGGCTCAACACGGACGAGCAGGCCCGGCCGCTGGTCAACCGCGCGACCTTCGACACCTTCCCGCCCGGCTCGACCTTCAAGGTGGTGACCGCCGCCGCGGCACTCGACTCCGGGCGCTACGAGGTGGGCTCGCAGGTCGACGCGCCGGCCCAGAAGGTCGTCTCCGGCGTCCCGCTCTCGAACTTCGGCCAGCGCGACTTCGGGACGATCGACCTGACCACCGCGCTGACGAACTCGGTGAACACCGTCTGGGCGGAGGTCGGCGTGACCGTCGGGCGCACCCGTATGCAGGACTACATGGAGCGCTTCGGCTTCTACGACAAGCCCGAGCTCGACTATCCCGAGAGCCAGATCCTGGCCAGCGGCGTGCGCAAGCGCTCCGGGCTGCGGCCGGTGACCTCCGGCTCGGTGGACCTCGGGCGGGTCGCCATCGGCCAGGGCGACCTGCAGGTCACGCCGCTGCAGATGGCCACGGTGGCCGCCACGGTGGCCAACGGCGGCGTGCGGATGAAGCCCTACCTCACCCAGCGGGTGGTCGACCCCGACGGGCGGACCGTCGAACGAGCCGACCCCGCGCGCGCCGAGCGGGTCATCTCGCGCGAGTCCGCCCAGGAGCTCACGACGATGATGAAGAGCGTCGTGCGCGAGGGGACGGGCACGGCGGCCGCACTGACCGGCGTCGAGATCGCCGGGAAGACGGGGACGGCGGAGATCAACACCTCCGGCCTCAACGACCCGTGGTTCATCGGCTTCTCCGACCGCGTCGCGGTGGCCGTGGTCCTTGACCGCATCCAGGGCGGGCAGGGGGGCGAGGTCGCCGCGCCGGTGGCCAAGGTCGTGCTCCAGGCCCTGGGCCGGTAGCGAGGAGGCCCGGCCAACCCGTGCAGAACATCGCCCCCGACACGGTGATCGACGGCCGCTACCTCGTGCAGGGGCGCCTCGGCTCGGGCGGCATGGCCGACGTCTACTGCGCGACGGACCAGCAGCTCGGGCGCACCGTGGCGCTCAAGCTCCTCTACCGCCGCTTCGCCGAGGACGAGGAGTTCGTCGAGCGCTTCCGGCGGGAGGCGTCGAGCGCGGCCGGGCTGCAGCACCCCAACGTGGTGTCGATCTTCGACCGCGGCGAGTGGGACGGGACCTACTACATCGCGATGGAGTACCTGGAGGGCGCGTCGCTCAAGGACCTCGTCCGCGAGCGGGGCCCGCTCGAGCCGGCCTACGCGGTCGAGCTCATCCTGCAGGTGCTCAAGGCCGCGCGCTTCGCCCACCGCCGCGGGATCGTCCACCGGGACTTCAAGCCCCACAACGTGATCGTCGACGCCGAGGGCCGCGCGAAGGTCACCGACTTCGGGATCGCCAAGGCGGGCGCGTCGGACATGACGGAGACCGGCGCGATCATGGGGACCGCCCAGTACCTGTCCCCCGAGCAGGCCCAGGGCCACGCCGTCACCGCCCGGTCGGACCTCTACTCGATCGGGATCCTCCTCTACGAGCTGCTCGCCGGGCGCCCGCCGTTCGACGGCGACTCGCCCGTCGCCATCGCGCTCAAGCAGGTCTCCGAGGCGCCGGTCGCGCCCCGCGAGCTCAACCCGGCGGTCAGCCCGGCGCTCGAGTCCGTCGTCCTGCGGGCGCTGCAGAAGGACCCGGCCCGCCGCTTCGCCGACGCCGACGAGTTCATGGCGGCGCTCACCGCGGCGATGGACGGCGGGACGCCGGCCCTGGCCGCGACGAACGGCTCCACCGGCGTCTACCCGGTCCTCGCGCCGGAGGGCTACGTCGAGGAGGAGCTCGAGCGCTCGGACCGCCGGACCCTGCGGGCGGTCGGCCTCGCGCTGCTCGGGCTGCTGGTGGTGGCCGCCGTCGCCGGCGGGCTCTGGCTGGCGCTGCGGCCGGACCGGCTCACCGTCCCCGACGTGGTCTCGAACCGGTCGGCCACCGCGCAGACCCGGCTCGTCAACGCCGGCTTCGTGGTCAACACGCAGCAGGCGCAGTCCGACACGGTGCCCGAGGACCGGGTCTTCCGCCAGGATCCCCAGCCGGGCGACGAGCTCGAGGAGGGCGGGACGGTGACGATCGTGGTCTCCACGGGCCCGGGGGAGGCGGTGGTCCCGTCGGTCGAGCGGCTGACCCTGCGCTCGGCGCGCGGGCGCCTCGAGCGCGCCGGGTTCGACGCCGACGTCCGGCGCGAGGCGTCGGCGACCGTGCCGCGGGGCCGGGTGATCGAGAGCGTGCCGCCCGAGGGCTCGCGCCTGGAGAAGGGCCGCGACGTCGTCCTGGTCGTCTCGAGCGGGCCCGAGCGGGCGGCGGTGCCCGACGTCGTGGGCCAGTCGCGCCAGGAGGCCGAGTCCGAGCTCCGGGCGGCCGGCTTCACGACGGCGGTCACCGAGCAGGAGGACGAGGAGGGCGAGCCCGGCACCGTCCTGGCCCAGGCCCCCGGCGCGGGCGAGCGCGCCGAGGAGGGCGCGACGATCCGGCTCACGG
>CALMNS010000054.1 GCA_937871635.1 uncultured Solirubrobacter sp. | reverse complement strand
CTTCGCGTCGGGGCTCTCGGTGCGCCACTTCACCCGCCGCATGGCCGAGGTCCGCCTCGACGCCGCCGCCGCGTCCGCGCTGGCCCCGCACGGCGCGGCGGTGGCCCGGGCGGAGGGCTTCGCGGTGCACGCCGAGTCCATGGAGGCCCGGGCGAGTCGTCACACTGCTGGCTCGTGAGCGAGCGCCGGGCCCAGATCGACCGCACCACCGGGGAGACCGACGTCTCCCTCTCGCTCGGGCTCGACGGCCCGGCCGGGGGCGGCACGCGCGCGACCGGCGTCGGCTTCCTCGACCACATGCTCGACCTGCTCGCCCGCCACGGCGGCCTCGAGCTCGACGTGCGGATGACGGGCGACCTGCAGACGGGCGCGCACCACACGGTGGAGGACACGGGGATCGTGCTGGGCCAGGCGCTCGACGCCGCGCTCGCCGACCGCCGCGGCATCCGGCGCTACGGGCACGCCGTCGTGCCCATGGACGAGGCTCGCGCGGCGTGCGCGCTCGACGTGTCCGGCCGCGCCTTGACCCGCTGGGAGGGCCTCGCGCTCCCGCCGGGGGACATCGCCGGCTTCGAGCACGAGGCCGCCGAGGAGTTCTTCCGCGCCGTGGCCGGCGCCGCCCGGCTCACGCTCCACCTCGACCTGCAGGCCGGGACGAACGCCCACCACATGATCGAGGCGTGCTTCAAGGCGTTCGCCCGCGCGCTGCGCGTCGCGGTCTCGATCGACCCGGAGGAGACCGGCGTCCCGTCGACCAAGGGGACGCTGACCTCGTGAGACCCCGAGGGTCCTCCGCACGGGTCCGTGGGCCCTTCGCGACGGTGATCGCGTGAGCGTCGCCATCGTCGACTACGGGATGGGCAACCGGCGCTCGGTGGAGAAGGCGTTCGAGCACGTGGGCGCCCGGCGGGTGCGGATCACCGCCGCGGCGGCCGAGATCGCCCGCGCCGAGCGGATCGTCATCCCCGGCGTCGGCGCCTTCCCGCGGGCCATGCGCAACCTGCGCGCGCTCGGGCTCGAGCCGGTCC
>CALMNS010000053.1 GCA_937871635.1 uncultured Solirubrobacter sp. | reverse complement strand
AGACGCACCAGCTCACGGCGGCCGCCACCGCCGCCACCGTCGCCGGCCTGCTCTCCGACGTGCCTCGCCGCCTCCACGTCCCCGCGCCGGCGGGCCTCCCCGGCGGGTACCCCGTCCGGCTCGGGCAGTCCGGCGCGGCGCTCGACCTCCCCGACGGGCTCAGCCCGGCGGACGCCGAGGCGGTCAACGCGGTCGCCGCCCGCTGGGACGGCATCGAGCGGATCGCCGCGGACGGCACGGTGACGTTCACGGCGTGGGCGACGGCGAGCCTCGAGGCGACGCTCGGCATCGAGCTCGAGCACGTCGCCGTCGACGAGCACGCGGCCGTCGGCGACGAGCTCCTGGCCCGCGCCGCCGCCCGTCGCCCCGCGGGCTGAAGCCGCGCCGGAAGCCGGCGGGGCCCCGGATCGGGTCTAGAGCTTGTGCCGCTGCAGGAGCTTCTTGCCGATGACCATGCGCTGGATCTCCGACGTCCCCTCGCCGATGAGCAGGAGCGGGGCGTCGCGGTACAGGCGCTCGATCTCGTACTCCTTGGAGTAGCCGTAGCCGCCGTGGATGCGGAAGGAGTCCTCCACGACCTCCTTGCCCGCCTCCGACGCGAAGAGCTTGGCCATCCCGGCCTCGAGGTCTGAGCGCTCGCCCGCGTCCTTGAGCCGCGCGGCGCGCAGGGTGAGCAGGCGGGCGGCGTCGACCTTGGTGGCCATGTCGGCGAGCTTGAACTGGATGGCCTGGTGCTGGGCGATCGGCTTGCCGAACGACTTGCGCTCCTGGGCGTAGCGCAGCCCGAGCTCGAGCGCGCGCTGCGCGATCCCGACGCCGCGGGCGGCGACGTTCACGCGCCCGACCTCGAGCGCGTCCATCATCTGCACGAACCCCTGGCCGAGGCCCGCCTCCTCGCCGCCGAGGATGTGCTCCGCCGGGCAGCGGTAGCCGTCGTAGACGAGCTCGGTGGACTCGACGCCCTTGTAGCCCATCTTCTTGATCGAGGGCGGCACGTTGAGGCCCTGGTAGGGGCCGGTGTTCTCGGCCGCGCCCGGCTCCTTCTCGGTGATGAAGCAGGTCATCCCCTTGTAGGGAGGCGAGGCGGCCGGATCGGTCTTGACCAGGACGAAGACGAGGCCCGAGCGCAGCCCGTTGGTCACCCACATCTTCTGGCCGTTGAGCTCGTAGTCGCCGTCGGCGGTCCGCTTGGCGTTCGACTTGATCGCCTGCACGTCGGAGCCGAGCTCGGGCTCGGAGAGCGAGAAGGCGGCGCGGATCTCACCGGTGGCCATCCGGTGCAGGTACTTCTCCTTCTGCTCCTCGGTGCCGAACTTCTGCAGCAGGTAGGAGCCGATGAAGTGGGTGTTGATGACCCCGGAGATCGAGATCCACCCCCGGGAGAGCTCCTCGACGATCATCGAGTAGGTCGTCAGGTCCAGCCCCATCCCGCCGTACTCCTCGGGGATCGTGACCCCGAAGAGCCCCAGCTCCTTCATCTGCTCGACGATGGCCTCCGGGAACTCGTCCTTGGCGTCGAGGTGCTCGGCGTTCGGGAGGATCTGCTCGTCGACGAACTGGTGGACCATCTCGGTGATGGCCTGCTGCTCGTCGGTCTTGTCCGTGATCTGCGGAGGGGCGGAGGCCATGGTGCCCAGGATACCTGCGTACCGCCCCTCAGATCAGCGCTCGGTCCGCGACCGCAGGTACCGTGATCGGATCATGGACGGTCACCGGACGGCGGAGCTGCGGAGCATCGAGATGCACCGGCTGGTCGCCGAGCGGTTGGACGACAAGCTGCTCGCACGCGCCCGCGAACGACTGGAGGGATGGCTTGCGGAGGGCCGCCCGGCGCCGGAGGCGACGGTTCGTGCCTGGCTCGAGCTCCTCGACTCGACGCCGGGCGAGCTCGGCGCCCGCCTAGTGGAAGACTCCGAGCGCATGCGCGACCTGCGACAGAGCACGCCGTTCGCCGGCGCCGTCGCGCCGCAGGAGCGGTGGCGCATCATCCGAGACGTCCGGTAGGCCACGATATGCGGCGGGAGGAGCTCGAGCACCTCATCCGCGCGAGCGCCGAGCTCGTCCGGGACGACGAGATCGTCGTGGTGGGGAGCCAGGCCGTGCTCGGCGCCGCGCCGGACGCGCCGGCCTCGTTGCTCGTCTCGATCGAGGCGGATGTCTTTCCGCGCCATCATCCGGAACGAGCCGACGTCATCGACGGCGCCATCGGGGAAGGCTCCCCCTTCCACGACACCTTCGGCTACTACGCCCACGGCGTCGGCCCGGAGACGGCGAAGGCGCCTGCCGGCTGGGACGGCCGCCTGGTGGCCATCCGCAACGAGAACACGCGCGGGGCCACCGGCTGGTGCCTCGAGCCCCACGATCTCGTCCTGGCCAAGTGCGTGGCGGGCAGGGAGAAGGACTGGGGCTTCGCTCGCGAGGCGCTCCGCCATGGGCTCGTGACCCGCGAGGAGCTGCTCGCCCGGACGCGCCGACTCCCGGTCGAGGAGGGGCTGCGCATCGCGATCCGCACCCGGCTCGAGGCCATCGGCTGAGATCGCCTGCGGGCTTGCCGTCGCAGGCGCTCGCCGCCCGCCCGGCGGGCGCTCACTGGTAGGTGAGCGCCTGCAGGACGTCCACCCGGCTGGCCCGGCGGGCGGGGGCGATCGCGGCGAGGACCCCGGCCAGGGCGCCCAGGACGAGCAGGACCCCGAGGGTGACGAACGGCAGCGCGAGCACGAACCCCTCGCTCTCAAGCGGGCGCGAGACGAGGATCCCGAACAGGACGCCGATGGCGACGCCGAGCACGGCTCCCATCACCGCGGTGATGATCGCCTCGCCGCGCACGATGCGCCGGATCTGGCGCCGCGACGTGCCGACGGCGCGCAGCAGGCCCAGCTCGCGGGTCCGCTCGTAGACGGAGAGCGCGAGCGTGTTGACGATCCCGAACAGGGCGATGATCACCGACAGCGCGAGCAGCGCGTAGAACACGTAGAGGATCTGGTTGACCGAGCCGACCTGCGAGTCGATGAACTCCTCGCGGGTCTGCGGGTCGAGCGTCGGGAACCGGCGGTCGAGCAGGCCGGCGAGCTCCGAGCGCACCTCGCCCTCCGAGGACCCGGGGCCGGCGGCGACCAGGGCGGCCAGGACCGCCTTGGAGTTGAACTGCTCGCGCAGGGTCCGGTCCTGGATGACCACGTCGCCGAAGAGCTGACCGCGGTCCTCGTAGGTCCCGCGGACCGTCAGGCGCACGGGCCTGCGCTCCGCGTTGCGGATCTCGAAGGCGGAGCCGACCTCGAGCTTGCGCTCCTCGGCCCAGTCGTCCTTGAGCATCGCGTCCTGCGGGCCCAAGGCGGCGAGGGCCTCGTCGGAGCCGTCGACCCAGTCGATCTTCACCACGTCGGGAGCGAGCTTGGGGTCGAGGCCCGCGAGCGCCACGTCCGCCCCCGAGGCGAGCTTGCCCGAGCCGACCCGCAGGTTCGCCGCCGTGCCGACGCTCGGAAGCGCCGCGGCGGCCGGCGCCACCGCCTCCGGCATGAGCCCCGAGTTGTCGAAGACGACGAAGTCGGCGGTAACCGCCTCCTCGAAGGCGCCGGAGAACGAGGCCTTGAAGCCGTTGACGAAGATGGCGACGAAGGCGACGAGCGCGATGCCGATCATCAGCGCCGCCGCCGTCCCGGCGGTGCGGCTGGGCGTCCGGACGGCGTTGCCGGTGGCGATCTTCGCCGCCACCCCGCCCGTCGCCTTGAGCGGGCGGCCGATCAGGGAGGCCAGCGGGCCGACGAGCAGCGGCGAGAGCAGGCCGACGCCGATGAAGACGAGCACCGCCCCGATGCCGAGCAGGGTCAGCGCGGGCGAGCTGTCCAGCCCGGCGAACAGGCCGACGAGCATGAGCGCGACGCCGAGGCCCGCCACCCCCGCCTCGAACGCGAGCACCCAGCGGCGCTTGCGCTTCGGCGTGCCGACCGCCCCCTCGCGCAGCGCCTCGATGGGCGAGACGCGCGTCGCCCGGATGGCCGGGACCAGGCTCGAGAGGAGCGTCACGACGGTCCCGAGGAGGATCGCCACGACGATTGTGCGGGCGGCGATGACGAGCGCGGTGCTCGGGAAGTCGAAGCCGATCGCGCCGAACAGCGCGTAGAGGAGCGGCGCGAGCCCGATCCCGGCCAGCAGCCCGAGGACGGAGCCGATCGCGCCGATCAGCAGCGCCTCGAGCACCACCGCGCGCAGGATCTGCCGGCGCGAGGCCCCGATCGTGCGCAGCATCCCGAACTCGCGCGTGCGCTGGGCGACGGTGATCGTGAAGGTGTTGAAGATGACGAAGGCGCCGACCAGGAGCGCGATGAGGCCGAAGACGAGCAGCCCGATGGTCAGGAAGGAGAGGATCTCGTCGAGGTCCTGGGACTGCTGGGCCTGGTCCTCCTCCCCCGTCCGCACGGCCACGTTCGTGCCGACCGCGGCGCTGACCCGCCGCTTGAGCTCGGCCTGGCTGACGCCGGGCTCGGCCTGGACGTCGATCTCGGTCAGCTTGCCGGCGTCGCCGGTCACCTTCTGCACGTCGGGCAGGGTGAGGACGGTGAAGGCCGCGCCGCCGACGGAGCCGGCGCCGCCGAAGGTGGCCAGGCCGACCACCTCGTAGGGCTCGATCTCCCCGACGCCCTGGATCCGCACCTCGTCGCCGACGGACACCCCGGCGTCCTGGGCCGCCTTCTCCGACAGGGCCACCTCGCCGTCGGCGGCGGGCGCGCGCCCCTCGTACTCGTACGGGTCGAAGCGCTCCTCGACCGCCGAGAAGGCGATGTTCGGAGCTCCCGTGGTCGGGCCGACGCGCTCGCCGGCCTCGTCGATCACGGTGACGAAGCCCTCGCGGTAGGCGCCGTCGGCCGCGGCGACGCCGTCGACCTGCTCGACCCGCTCGGCGACCGAGGCGGGGAAGGTCGCCGTGGCCGAGTCGAAGTCGTCGCCCGTGTCGGGGGCCACCACGCGGACGTCGACGTTCTCCCCCGAGGTGGCGATCAGCTTGTCGAAGGACTTCGAGATCGTGTCCGTGAGGACGAAGGTCCCGGCGATCAGCGCGACGCCGAGGACCACGGCGAGCAGCGTGAAGGCGGTGCGGGCCTTGCGTTCGCGCAGGCCGCGGAGGGCGAGCCGGTTCATGGCCTCAGACCGTCTTCATCAGCTCGAGGACGGCCTCGGCGTCGCCCGCGGGCTCGTCGCGCACCACGCGGCCGTCGGCCAGGACGACCAGCCGGTCGGCGTAGGACGCCGCGTTCGGGTCGTGGGTGACCATGACGATGGTCTGGCCGTAGTCGTCGGCGGCCCGGCGCAGCAGGGAGAGCACCTCGGCCGACGAGGTGGAGTCCAGGTTGCCGGTCGGCTCGTCGGCGAAGACCACCGCCGGCTTGTGGACGAGCGCCCGGGCGACCGCGACGCGCTGCTGCTGGCCGCCGGAGAGCTCCGAGGGCCGGTGCGTGCGGCGGTCGCCGAGGTCGACGGTGCGGATCAGCTCGTCGTACCAGTCGCGGTCGGGCTCGCGGTCGGCGAGGGTGAGCGGCAGGAGGATGTTCTCCTCTGCGTTGAGGACCGGCACGAGGTTGAAGGCCTGGAAGACGAAGCCCAGGCGGTCGCGGCGCAGGCGGGTGAGCTCTGAGTCGTCGAGGGCGGAGAGCTCGATCCCGTCGACCGCCACGGTGCCGGAGGTCGGGCGGTCGAGCCCGGCCAGCAGGTGCATCAGCGTCGACTTGCCCGAGCCCGACGGGCCCATGACGGCGGTGTAGCCGCCGGTGGGGAAGTCGACGGAGACGCCGGCGAGGGCGTGGACCGCCGCGTCGCCTTCGCCGTAGGTGCGGCGCAGGTCGAGGGCGGACACGATCAGCGGGGAGGTGGTGGTGACGGACACAGGCGCATCCTGCCGGATCGCCACCCCCGAGCGATAGGGGGGAATGCCCCCGAGTTGACCCTGAGGGAACCCGGGGGTCACTAGCCTCCCGCGCCGTGAACTTCGTCTCCGAAGTGGTCGATCGGGCGCCGCGCGAACGGCGCGCGCTGGTCGAGCTGGCCCGGGACGGGCGGCGCCGCGAGTGGACCTTCGGCGAGGTGGCCGACGGCGCCGCCCGGGTCGCCGGGACGCTCGCCGACCACGGCGTCGCGCGCGGTGACGTGGTCATGACCCTGATCGGCAACCGGCCCGAGTGGGTCCTCACCATGCTGGCCTGCTTCAGGATCGGCGCCGTCGCGCTGCCGTGCACGGAGCAGCTGCGGGCCAAGGACCTCGCGCTGCGGATCGCGGTCGCGCGGCCGGCGCTCGTCGTCGCCGACCCCCGCAACGCCGGCGAGCTCCGCTCGGCCGCGCCGGAC
>CALMNS010000052.1 GCA_937871635.1 uncultured Solirubrobacter sp. | reverse complement strand
GTTCAACGACGAGCGCCTCGGCGGCGCGGCGGGCGATCCGCGGACCACGGACCGGGCGCTGCGCCGGACGCTCGGCATCGGGCGCCGCCGGCTCGAGCGCGACCTGCGGTCGTGGCTGGCCCGCCAGGAGCGCTTCTAAATGCCCGAGCTGCCCGAGGTCGAGACGATCCGCCGGCACCTGGCGCCACACGTCGAGGGCCGCCGGCTCACGCGGCTCGAGATCCTCGACCCACGGTTCGCGCTTCCGCTGGCCCCCGCAGCCCTGGCCGCCGCGGTCGAGGGGCGGACGGTCGAGCGGCTCGGGCGGCGCGGCAAGTACCTCGTCTGGGAGCTCGCCGGCGAGGCCTTCCTGCTGCTGCACCTGCGGATGACCGGCACGCTGCTCCTGGCCTCCGCGGCGGACTACTCGCGCGTGCGCTTCTACCTCGACGGCGCGCCCGTCCTGACCTTCTCCGATCCGCGGCGCTTCGGGACGGGGGAGCTGGCCCTCGGCCGCCCGGCGCTCGAGGCGTTCCTCGGGGCGCGGCTCGGCGTCGAGCCGTTCGACCCGGCCTTCACCCCGGCGCACCTCCTCGCCCTCACGCGGGCCAGTCGCACCCCCGTCAAGTCGTTCCTGCTCGACCAGACGCGGATCGCCGGCGTCGGGAACATCTACGCCGACGAGGCGCTGCACCGGGCGCGGATCCATCCGCTGCGCCCGGCCGACCGCCTCCGCCGCCCGCAGGTCGTCGCGCTGCGCGACGCGGTCGTCGCGGCGCTCGCCGCGGGCGTCGAGGCGAAGGGCGCCACCATCGACGACTTCCGCCACCCGGACGGCGTCCAGGGCTCCTTCCAGGACGAGTTCCTCGTCCACCGCCGGGCCGGCGAGCCGTGCCCGAGCTGCGGCACGCTCGTGCGCAAGCTCGTGGTCGGCGGGCGCGGTACCTACGTCTGCGAGACGTGCCAGCCGCGGCCGCGGACGGCTAGGCCGCCAGACCCGCCAGGCGCCCGTCCCGGTCGGCCTGCGCCAGCTCCTGGTAGCCGCCCAGCGGCTCCCCGTCGATGATGATCTGGGGGAACGTCATCATCCCGGTCTTCTCCGCGAGGAGCGAGCGGCCGTCCGCGTCGCGGGCCAGGTTGATCTCCTCGTACGGGATCGACTTCTTGTCGAGGAGCGCCTTGGCGGCGCGACAGTAGCCGCAGGGATCGGTGGTGTAGACGGTGATGGTCACTTCAGAAAGTGTAGCCACGGACTGATGCCCGGAACCCGGAAGACGGAGGGCATCGTCCTGCGCTCGATCCGTTACGGCGAGGCCGACCGGATCCTCCACGTCTTCACGCCGGAGCATGGGCGGCTGAGCGCCATCGCCAAGGGCGTGCGCAAGGCCCGCTCGCGCTTCGGCGGGCGCCTGGAGCCGTTCTTCCGGCTCGATCTCGTGCTCTACGAGGGGCGCAGCGACCTGCTCACCGTCACCAGCGCGGCGACCCTCGCCGGGCACCGTCACCTGCGCGAGCACGGCGGGGCGCTCGACGTCGCCGCCCGCGCCGCCGACGCGGTGGACCGGATGTTCGATCCCGGCGACCGGCACCCCGGCGTCTACCACCTGCTGGCCAACGAGCTCGCGCTGCTCGACGCCGACCCGGCCGCCCACGCCACGACCCACAACGCGCTGGCTTTCCGCCTCAAGCTCATGCTCGCCGCCGGCTTCACCCCCCAGCTCGCGGCGTGCGCGACTTGCGGGGAGCGCGAGCACCTCTCCGGGTTCTCCGGCGCGGCGGGCGGGGTGGTCTGCTCGGCCTGCGAGGCCAACGCCTTCCCGCTTTCCCAGGACGCCCACGACTTCCTCGTCGCCGCGCTCGGCTCGCCGCTCGCCGCCGCCCCTGTCGCGCCCGCGCGGGCGCTGCAGCAGGCCGAGCGCGCCATCCTCTCCACGCTCGAGCACCACGCGAACCTGCGCCTGCGCGGGGTAGGGTCCTCTCATGGGCGAGCCTGAGCAGTGGGTCTACGACTTCGCCGAGGGGTCGCGTGAGATGCGCGACCTGCTGGGCGGCAAGGGCGCGAACGTCGCGGAGATGACGCGGATCCTGGGCGCTGAGCGGGTTCCGGCCGGGTTCACGGTGACCACCGAGGCGTGCGTCGCGTACATGAAGGCGGGCGGCGAGGAGCCCGACGGGATGGTCGAGCAGGTCGCCGAGGCGCTCGAGCGGCTCGAGGAGGCGACGGGCAAGACGCTCGGCGACGACGACGACCCGCTGCTGGTGAGCGTGCGCTCGGGCGCGCGGGAGTCGATGCCCGGGATGCTCGACACCGTGCTCAACCTCGGCCTCAACGACGTCTCCGTCGAGGGGCTGGCGGCCAAGACGGAGAACGAGCGCTTCGCCTGGGACTCCTACCGCCGCTTCGTCCAGATGTTCGGCAACGTCGTCCACGGGATCGAGGGCGCCCGGTTCGAGGACGCGATCAAGCAGGTCAAGGCCGACCGCGGCGTGGAGACCGACGTCGAGCTCGACGCGGACGCCCTGCGCGAGCTGACCGCCACCTTCAAGGACCTCTACGAGTTCCCGCAGGATCCCCAGGAGCAGCTGCGCCAGGCGATCCGGGCCGTGTTCGGCTCGTGGACGGGGCGGCGGGCCACCGAGTACCGTCGGATCAACCGGATCCCCGACGAGTGGGGCACCGCGGTCAACGTGCAGCAGATGGTCTTCGGGAACATGGGGGACTCGAGCGGCTCGGGCGTGGCGTTCTCGCGCGACGAGGTCACCGGCGCCCCCGAGCCGAGCGGGGACTTCCTGGTCAACGCCCAGGGGGAGGACGTGGTCTCCGGCGTGCGCAACACGCGCGACATCGCCGAGCTGGCCGACGTGCTGCCCGAGGCGCACGCCCAGCTGATGGAGATCCTCCGCACGCTCGAGCGCCACTACGGGGACATGCAGGACACCGAGTTCACGGTGCAGGAGGGGCAGCTCTTCATGCTCCAGACCCGCAACGCCAAGCGCCCGGCCCAGGCGGCGGTGCGCTTCGCGTGCGACGCGGTCGACGAGGAGCTGCTGTCGGTCGAGCAGGCGCTGCGGACGATCGACCCGGCGGCGCTCGACCAGCTCCTGCACCCGACGTTCGACCCGAAGGCGGAGTTCGAGGTGCTCACCCGCGGCGTCAACGCGTCGCCGGGCGCGGCGAAGGGCGAGGTGGTGTTCACCGCCGAGGAGGCGGTCGCCGCGGCCGAGGAGGGCCGGTCGGTGCTCCTGGTCCGGCCCTACACGGAGGCCGAGGACGTGGCGGGCTTCCACGCCGCCCGCGGGATCCTGACCTCGGAGGGCGGCAAGGCGTCGCACGCCGCCCTCGTGGCCCGGGGGATGGGCCGCCCGGCGGTGGTCGGCGCCTCGGAGCTGCACATCGACCTCTCCGCGCGGAGGATCACCGTCAACGGGTCGACGATCGAGGCCGGCGACGTCGTGGCCATCGACGGGACCACCGGGCGCGTGACGCTCGACGACGTCCCCCTGTCCGATCCCGAGGTCTCCGAGCACTTCGACCGCGTGCTCGGGTGGGCGGACGGGATCCGCACCCTGGGGATCCGCACGAACGCCGACGCCCCCGGCGACGCCCGCAAGGCCCGCGAGCTGGGCGCGGAGGGCATCGGCCTGTGCCGGACGGAGCACATGTTCATGGCCATCGACCGCCAGCCCAAGATGCGGGCGATGATCATGTCGGACACCACCGAGGAGCGCCGCGACGCCCTGGCCGAGCTCCTGCCGCTCCAGCAGGAGGACTTCGAGGGGATCTTCGAGGCGATGACCGGCCTGCCGGTGACGATCCGGCTCCTCGACCCGCCGCTGCACGAGTTCCTGCCCAGCCTCCCCGACCTCGCCGCCGACGTCGAGCGGGCCCGGATCGAGGAGTCCTACGACCTCGAGCGGCTCGAGCGGCTCATGTCCCGGGTGCAGGACATCTCCGAGGAGAACCCGATGCTCGGCACGCGCGGCTGCCGGCTGGGGATCCTCTACCCCGAGATCTATGAGATGCAGGTCCGGGCGATCTTCCGCGCCGCCGCCGCGGTGGGGGAGCGCACGGGCGGCGAGGCGCCGCACCCGGAGATCATGATCCCGCTCGTCGACTACGAGCAGGAGCTCGAGATCATGCGCGCGCTCGTGGTCGGGATCGGCGACGAGGAGGGCCTGACCGTCGGCGAGGACTACACGGTCGGCACGATGATCGAGCTGCCGCGGGCGTGCTTCGTCGCCAACCGGATCGCCCAGCACGCCGACTTCTTCTCCTTCGGGACGAACGACCTCACCCAGACCGCGCTCGGCTTCTCCCGGGACGACGTGGAGAGCAAGTTCCTGGCCCGCTACCTGGAGCGCAAGATCGTCGACCGGTCGCCGTTCGAGACGATCGACCAGCCCGGGGTCGGCTGGCTCGTGCGCCTGGCCTCCTGGGTCGGGCGCGAGGCCAAGCCCGAGCTCAAGCTGGGCATCTGCGGCGAGCACGGCGGCGATCCCGAGTCGATCGCCTTCTTCCACATGGCCGGCCTCGACTACGTCTCCTGCTCGCCGTTCCGGGTCCCGATCGCCCGCGTCGCCGCCGCTCAGGCGGTGCTCGCGCAGAAGTGACGTCGTCCGGAGATCGCCGCCCCAGCGGTGATCGAAGGACGAAACAAAAGTACGCGCCGCGCCCGACGCGCCCGGGGCGGCTGCGAGAATGGTCGGGGTGTCGGCCCTGGCCTCCTCGCTCTCGGACCTCGCGGTCCCGTCCGCGGGGGCGGCGCGCGCCCGGCCGGAGGAGGAGTGCTCGCTGCGCACGCCCTTCCAGCGCGACCGCGACCGGATCGTCCACTCGCGGGCGTTCCGCCGGCTGAAGGGCAAGACGCAGGTCTTCGTCGCCCCGGAGGGCGACCACTACCGCACGCGGCTCACCCACACGCTCGAGACGACCCAGATCTCGCGGACGGTCGCCCGGGCGCTCGGGCTCAACGAGGACCTGGTGGAGGCGATCGGCCTCGGGCACGACCTCGGGCACCCGCCGTTCGGCCACATCGGCGAGGAGGTGCTCGACCGTCGCGGCCGCGCGGTGTTCGGCAGGGCCTTCCGTCACAACGAGCACTCGCTCCGGGTCGTCGACGAGATCGAGCGGCTCAACCTGACCGACCCGGTGCGCGACGGGATCCTCCGCCACTCCTCGGGGATCGCGCCGTCCGCGTCGCTCGAGGGGCGGATCGTCCGCCTGGTGGATCGCATCGCCTACATCAACCACGACATCGACGACGCCCTGCGCGCCGGGGTGATCACTCCCGCGGACCTCCCCGCCGAGGCGATCGCCACGCTCGGCTCGTCCGGCTCCAAGCGGATCGACACGCTGGTCCACGACCTGGTCGAGCACTCGGGCGCGGCGGGCGACGTCGTCCAGGGGCCCGAGGTCGGGCCGGCGATGCTGCGCCTGCGCGAGTTCATGTTCGCCCGCGTCTACCTCGGCGCGAAGGCGCGCGAGGAGCACGAGCGGATCGAGCGGGTCCTCGTCACGCTCTTCGACTGGTTCTGCGAGCACCCGGAGGAGCTGCCGGAGGAGGCCGACGGGGCGGACGAGGCGGACCGCGTCATGGACTACCTCGCGGGCATGACTGACCGCTTCGCGATCCGCGCGTACAGCGAGCGGGCGGTGCCGCGCGGCTTCGCCGGGGCCTAGCCGGCCGGTGGCCCGCTACGCGGACGACGCGCGCGAGCGGGTGCGCGACGCGGTGGACTTCGTGGCCGTGGTGGAGCAGAAGACTGAGCTCAAGCGCGCCGGCCAGCGCCGGCTGACCGGCCTGTGCCCGTTTCATGAGGAGCGCTCCCCGTCGTTCGGGATCGACCCGGTCGAGAAGCTCTACCACTGCTTCGGCTGCGGCGCCGGGGGCGACGTCTTCTCGTTCGTGATGGAGACGGAGGGCCTCGGCTTCACTGAGGCGCTCGAGGTGCTCGCCGAGCGGTCGGGGATCGAGCTCGAGCCGGTCGAGGAGGATCCCCAGGCCGCCGAGAAGCGCGCGCGGCGCGACCGGCTGCTGGCGCTCCTCGAGCGCACCGCCGCCTACTACGTCCGCGTGCTGTGGGAGGCCGACGAGGCCCTCGACGCCCGGCGCTACCTGCTCGGCCGGGGGCTCACCGAGGGGGCGCTGCGCGAGTACCGGGTCGGCTACGCGCCCTCGGCGTGGGATCGGGTCCTGACCGCGTCGCGGCGCGCGGGCTACTCCGCGCAGGAGCTCTGGGCGGTCGGCCTGCTGCGCCGGGCGCAGGGGCGCGACGGCGGCCAGGGCCGGGTCTACGACGCCTTCCGCGGCCGGATCATGTTCCCGCTCGCCGACCGCCGCGGGCGCGTGCTCGGCTTCGGCGCGCGGGCGATGCGCGAAGGCCAGGGCCCGAAGTACGTCAACACGAGCGAGACCGAGGTCTTCACCAAGGGCCGGCAGGTCTACGGCTACGACCTCGCCCGCGTGGCGGCCTCCCGGGAGGGTGCGGTGGTGCTGGCCGAGGGCTACACGGACGTCATCGCCCTGCGCCAGGCGGGGGTCGAGAACGCCGTCGGGCTGATGGGCACCGCGCTGACCCCGACCCAGGCC
>CALMNS010000051.1 GCA_937871635.1 uncultured Solirubrobacter sp. | reverse complement strand
ACCCCGGGCGCCGGGCGGCCCGCGTCGGCGAGCCGGCCGTCGGCCGCGAGCCGCCGCGCCACCGCCTCGAGCACGTGGTCGGCCATCGGCCCGAGCTCGTCGAGCGGCTGGTGGCGGTTCTGGCGCACGTCGAGGTCGACCTGGGCGAGGCCGCGCAGGCCGACCCGCGCGTAGGCGTCGAGGAGCATCGCCATCTCGGCGGCGTAGCCCGTCACGAACGGCAGCGACTCGAGCAGGGAGCGCCGCGCAGCGATCTCGCCGGCGAGGGGCTGGTGGACGCCGGCCAGCTCGGGCCAGAAGCGCCGCACGAGCGGCTTGGCGGTCAGCTCGGTCACCCGGCCGCCGCCGTCGGCCAGCACGGTGCCGCCGGCCCGGAACGGCCGCCGGAAGTGGCCCTTGGCCAGGCGGGCGCCGGGCTCGCAGACCACCGGGCCCACGACCCCGCAGGCGAAGTGGCTCCCGAAGTCCTCTGAGTCGGCGTCCACGTAGGCGACGACGTCGCCCGTGGTGACCGAGAGCGCCCGCCACATGGCGTCCCCCTTGCCGAGCACGGGCCCGAACCGGGGCAGGAGCCCGGAGTCGGGGACCACCGCGGCGCCGGCCGCGCGGGCCAGCGCGGCCGTCCCGTCCGTGGAGTCGGCGTCGATGACCACCACCTCGTCGACCACGCCCGCCGCGACCAGCCCGAGCAGCGTCTCGACGACGCCCACGATGGTGCCGGCGCACTCCTTGGCGGGGACGACCACGCTGACCGTCGCGTCGCGCTCGACGGCGACCCGCTCGGGCGGGAAGTCCGCGTGATGGAAGCTCCGCGTGCGCAGCCAGCGCTCCTGGGGCGAGAGGGCGAGCACGGCGGCCGTACTATGGCAACGAGTGGCGGTCACCCGGACGATCGAGCCTTGGGACGCGCTCCTGCAGGCCGGTCGCGACGACGACCGCCTGGTCACCCAGAGCGCCGTCAACGCCCGGCCGGCCCGGCTCGCGGAGATCCCCGACTCGCTGCACCCCGACGTCGCCCGGGCCCTGCGCGACCGCGGGATCGACCAGCTCTACGCCCACCAGCTCGAGGCGCTGCACGCCGCGTGGGCCGGCCCCACGATCGTCACCACCGGCACCGCCTCGGGCAAGTCGCTCAGCTTCAACCTGCCGACCCTCGACGTCCTCTCGCGCGACCCCAAGGCGCGGGCGCTGTACCTGTACCCGACCAAGGCGCTCGCGCAGGACCAGGCGCGGGCGCTCCACGCCCTGGGCGTCAAGCGCGCGCGGCCGGCGATCTTCGACGGCGACACGCCGAAGGGGGACCGCGCGCAGATCCGCCGCCGGGCGAACCTCGTCCTCACCAACCCGGACATGCTCCACCTCGGGATCCTCCCGAACCACGCGGCGTGGGGCGACTTCTTCTCGAACCTCGCCGTGGTGGTGGTCGACGAGGCCCACGTCTACCGCGGCGTGTTCGGCTCCCACGTGGCCAACGTCCTGCGCCGGCTGCTGCGGATCGCCGACGCCTACGGCACCGCGCCGCGGGTGCTGATGGCGAGCGCGACGATCGCCAACCCGAAGGAGCTCGCCGAGGGCCTCACGGGGCTGGAGGAGTTCACCGTCGTCGACCGCGACGGGGCGCCGGGCGCGCGACGGACGATCGCCATGTGGAACCCGCCGATCGTCGACGAGGCGCTCGGCACCCGGCGCTCCGTGCTCGCCGAGGCGTCGGACGTCATGGCCGAGCTCGTGGCCGGCGGCGCGCGCACCATCGTCTTCATGAAGTCGCGCAAGGCGGTCGAGCTGATGGCGAAGTTCACCCGCCTGGCGCTCGAGGACCGCGGCGCCGGGGAGCTCGCCGAGCTCGTCGTCCCCTATCGCGCCGGCTACACCCCCGGCCAGCGGCGCGAGCTCGAGCGGCGCCTGGTGGCCGGCGAGCTACTCGGGGTCGTCTCCACCGACGCGCTCGAGCTGGGGATCGACATCGGCTCGCTCGACGCGGCGGTCTGCGTGACCTTCCCGGGGACGGTCGCCTCCCTGCGGCAGATGTGGGGCCGGGCCGGGCGGCGGGGGCGCGGGCTCGCGGTCTACGTGGCCGGCGAGGACGCCCTCGACCAGTTCTTCTGCCGCCACCCCGACGAGTTCCTCGACCGGCCGGTCGAGCGCGCGATCATCAACCCGGAGAACGAGATCGTCTTCGCCGAGCACCTGCTGTGCGCCGCCCACGAGGGGCCGCTCGAGCCGCGCGACGACGCGTTCCTCGGGCCCCGCTGGCGGCTGCACGCCGAGGCGCTCGTCTCCCGCGGCGAGCTGCGCGAGCGCCCGGGCGGGACCTTCGTCCTGCGACGGGCCGAGGAGTACCCGGCGGGCCGCGTCTCCCTGCGCAGCGCGGGGCGCGACGCGTTCACCATCGTCGACACCGAGTCGGGCGAGCTGCTCGGCACCGTCGAGTCGGCGCGCGCCTACTCGACGACCCACGAGGGCGCGATCTACCTCCACGGCGGCCGGTCCTACGAGGTGGCGGGGCTCGAGGAGCAGGCGCGCCACGCGTACGTCCGGCCGTTCTCGGGCGACTGGTACACCCAGCCCAAGCGGGAGATCGACACGCAGATCGAGCGGCTGCTCGACCGCCGGGAGACGATGGGCGTGACCCTCTCCTTCGGCGAGGTCGTCGTCTCGGAGCAGGTCGTCGCCTACCAGCGCAAGCGGCTCGCCGACCACGAGGTGCTCGACCTCGTCGCCCTCGACGCGCCGCGGACCTCGTTCAAGACCCAGGCCCTGTGGTACGAGCTCGACCGCCATGCGCTCGAGCTGCCGCTGCTCGCGCTGCTGGGCGCCCTGCACGCCGCCGAGCACGCCCAGATCGCCGTGCTGCCGCTGCTCGCGATGTGCGACCGCTGGGACATCGGCGGCCTGTCGACGAACGCGCACCCCCAGACGGGCGGCCCGACGATCTTCATCCACGACGGCCACCCGGGCGGGATCGGGATCGCCCGCCAGGGGTTCCGCGAGTTCGAGGCGCTCGTCGACGACGCGCACCGCCTGATCTCCGAGTGCCCGTGCCGGGCCGGGTGTCCGTCCTGCGTGCAGTCGCCCAAGTGCGGGAACCTCAACGAGCCGCTCTCGAAGGCGGGCGCCCGCGAGCTGATGGGGCGGATGCTGGCGGCTCGCGCACCCGGCCGGCGGACGTCGACCCCGGCCGGGTAGGACGGCCGGCCGGGCGGGCGCGGCCCTTCGCGCCGTCGATCCCCCACTCGCGACCGGCGTCGGCGCGAGTGGGGCCTGACCCGCGCTCAGCGCGGGTGATCCTCCACTCGCGTACTCGACCGCCGCGAGTGACACCTCCTCCCACCCCCGCGACCACTTCGCGCTCCCGCCCTCTCCTCACCCGCGCCGTCGACCTTCAGCCCGCTGCGCGGTAGACCACGTGCGGGAGGCCGGCGTGCTCGAGCTCGCGCTCGCGGCGCAGGCCCGCCTTCTCCATCACCCGGATCGAGCGCGCGTTGTCCGTCCGGGTGTAGGAGATGACGCCGGTCAAGCCGCGGGCGGCGGTCAGCTCGAGGCCGGCGCGGGCGAGCCCGAGCGCGAGCCCCTTCCCCCAGTGGGCGCTCGCGACGGACCAGGCGAGCTCGATCTCCGCGCGGCCGCCGATCTCGGTGTGGTGGGCGCCGCCCCAGGCCACGGGCTCCCCGTCGGGGGTGCGGACGAGCCACAGGCCGTAGCCGAACCGGGTCCAGTGGGCGGCGTGGCGGCGGGCGAAGGCGTCGCACTCCTCGCGACTGAACGCGTCCTCGCGGTCGGTCGGGCGGTGCCACGGGCCGACCCGCGGATCGCCGAGGATCGCGTGCAGCGCCGGGCCGTCGTCGGGGGTGAGGGGGTGGCGCACGATGTCGTGCATGCCTTGTGCGGTTCGCCGCAGGCTCCGACCCTCCTCGTGGCATGCGGCGCTCCCCTCCCCTCGCGGTGCTCGTCGCCCTCGCCGCGTTCCCCGCGTCCGCGCTCGCCGCGCCCAACGGCGGAGCGGAGGCCGGGTCGGACCCGGGC
>CALMNS010000050.1 GCA_937871635.1 uncultured Solirubrobacter sp. | reverse complement strand
GCCGTGGTGGGGAGCGGACCGGCGGATCTCGAGGCCACGCTCGACGCCTTCGCCGACCCGCCGCCCGGCCCGCGCGCCGTCCGCGGGGCCATCCGCGTCCCCCGCGGTCCGGGCCTCGGGGTGGACTAGCGGCTCGCGGGCGTCAGGCTCGTCTCCTCGATCCGGACGAAGCGCCCGTCGGGGCATCGACGGCGGCTCTTGGATCGCGGTCATCGAACTCCTCCTCAGGCGACGGTGAGCACGATCTTGCCCTGCAGGTGCCCACGACCGGCGCGCTCGTGTGCCGCTCGAGCGTTCGCGAGCGGGAAGGTGGTGTCGATGGCGACCTGCAGCGTGCCGGCGTCGAGCATGCGCCCGAGTCCTTCGAGCTGCGGGCCGTTCGAGCGCACTTGGGTGCCCGAGGTCGTGACGCCCAGCTTCGCGGTCTCCTCGGGGTCGTACTCGGCGACGAACACCGGGAACAACGCGCCACCGCGCTTGAGCGTGGGGAGGAGTCGACGGCTGTCGGGACCGCCGACGGTGTCGAGCACGAGATCGACGTCGTGCGCGACGTCCTCGGGAGAGGTCGTCGTGTAGTCGATGAACTCGTCGGCGCCGAGCTCGCGGAGGAACGACTCGTGCGTGCCCGAGGCGACCGCGATGACGCGTGCACCCTTCCACTTCGCGAGTTGCAGCGCGATGTGCCCCACGCCGCCCGCGGCACCGTTGACGAGCACCGTCGTCTCCGCGTTCAGTGCCACGGGACGATGCCGCGCCGCTTGGAAGGGCGACGGATGCTCGTGCCCGAGCTCGATCAGGAACTGCCACGCGGTGAGCCCTGACATGGCCAGCCCTGCGGCGTGTACGTGATCAACACGAGCCGGCTTGCGTGCGAGGTCCGACGCGGGCGCGGCGACGTACTCGGCGTACGCGCTGCCCTCGAGGCCGGGAAAGCGAAGCAGGCCGAAGACCTCATCGCCCACGGAGAGGCCATCGACATCCGCGGCGACCGCCGCGACGACGCCCGACACGTCGGTCCCCAGGATGGCGGGCAGGCTGAACGGCGGCCTCATCTCAGGAGGGACGCCCGGCATCCCTTCGCGCACGTACCAGTCGGGGGGATTGAGACCGACCGCGTGCACGCGAACGAGCACCTCGCCCGGCTCCGGCTCGGGAAGCGGCACCTCGTCGTACCGCAGTACCTCTGGGCCGCCGTACTCGTGCAGCCGGATCGCCTTCATCGTGCTGGTCGGCATCGCTTCCTCTTCTCGGTGCGGATGGACTACTCTTGCGGAGCAGTGCTCCGACTATAGGGAGCACTGCTCCGGATATCAAGGCAGGCAAGCAGATGCGAGCTGACGCGAAGAAGAACCACGACCACCTGCTCGTCACCGCGCGCGCCGTCGTGACCGAGCAAGGCGCCGACGCCTCGCTGCGCGACATCGCCCGCCGGGCCGACGTGGGGCTCGGCACGCTGTACCGCCACTTCCCGACGCGAGAGGCGTTGCTCGACGCCCTGCTCCGCGAGAGCTTCGACGAGCTGAGGACGAAGGCCGACGAACTCGAACGGTCGACATCTCCCGCCGACGCGCTCGTGACGTGGCTCGAGGACTTCGTCGCGTGCGCGCACACCTATCGCGGCGTCGTGGCGCTCATGGTGGCCGCCATCGAGGACCCCGACTCCGGCCTGCATGCGTCGTGCGTCGCGATGAAGGCGGCAGGCACGCGAGTCCTCACCCGCGCCCAGGCCGAGGGCAAGGCGCGGCCCGACATCGAAGGCACCGACTTGTTCGCGCTGGGCGCGGCGCTCGCGTGGCTCAGCGACCAGCCCTCGTCCGCGCCACGCGCCGATCGCCTCTTCAGCGTGATCGCGAGCGCGATCCTGACGACCTGATCGAGGAGGCACCGGGCTCGGCGAGGATGCGCGCGACCGCGCCCGGCTGCTCGAGCGCGACAGCGTGTCCGGCCCCGGCCACCCGGTGGCGCCGCGGGCTTGGCAGCTCGCCGGCCATCCGCTCGGCGATGGCGGTGAACTTCGCGTCGCGCTCGCCCGTGACCAGGTCGACGGGCAGGTCGAGCTCGGGCAACCGCGGCCAGAGCGACGCGAGCGCCCCCGTCCCCAGGC
>CALMNS010000049.1 GCA_937871635.1 uncultured Solirubrobacter sp. | reverse complement strand
CCCCGGCCCCACGCCGCTTGAGGTCCTGCCGGCGCACGATGACCTCGAACTCCTCGAGGGCCTGGCCCGCGCCCTCGGCGACGCAGGTGAGCGCCGACTCGGCGACCACGGTCGGCATGTGCGTCTCGTCGCGCAGCCGGGCGGCCAGCCCGTGCAGCAGGCCGCCCCCGCCCGCGAGCAGGATCCCGGTACTCAGGATGTCTGAGGCGAGCTCGGGCGGCGTGTCGTCGAGGGTCTCGCGCACCGCGTCGACGATGGCCTGCACCGGCTCGGCCAGGGCGTCGCGGATCTCCGTCGAGTCGAGCGTGACCCCGCGCGGCAGCCCGGTCACCAGCTCGCGCCCGCGCAGCGGCGCGGTGAGCTCCTCGGGCAGCTCGCCCGCCGAGCCGATCGCCAGCTTGATCTCCTCGGCGGTCGGCTGGCCGATGGCCAGACCGTGGCGGCGCCGCACGTAGGACATGATCGCCTCGTCGAGGTCGTAGCCCCCGAGCCGCAAGGAGCGCTCGACCACGATCTCCCCCATGGAGAGGACGGCCACCTCGCTCGTGCCGCCGCCGACGTCGACCACCATGTGGCCGCGCGGCTGGGCGATCTCCAGACCGGCCCCGATCGCCGCCGCGATCGGCTCCTCGATGAGCGCGACCTCGCGCGCGCCGGCGCTCAGGCACGCCTCCTGGACGGCCCGCGACTCGACGTCGGTGACGCCCGACGGGACGCAGATGACCACCCGCTGGCGGGTCCAGCGCGAGTGGTGGGCCTTCCGCAGGAAGTAGCGGAGCATCGCCTCGGTGACCTCGAAGTCGGCGATCACCCCATGGCGCAGCGGGCGGGTCGCCGAGATCGTCGCCGGCGTCCGGCCGATCATCCGGTGGGCCTCCTCCCCCACGGCGTAGACCTCGCCCCGGGCGGCGTCGACCGCCACCACCGACGGCTCGGAGAGGATGATCCCGCGGCCTCGCTCGAAGACGAGGGTGTTGGCCGTGCCGAGGTCCACGGCGAGGTCGCGCTGGCTCACGAGAACCGACTCTAGAGTGGCGCCCATGTCCTCCCCCGCCCCCGAGCCGCCCGTCGCCCTCCCGCCCGGCCTCGTCGTCCACGTCCGCGGGCGCGGCGAGTTCTTCGTTCGCGACAGCGGGGGCTCAGGGCCCGCCGTGCTCCTCCTGCACGGCTGGATGTTCGCCTCGGACCTGAACTGGTGGCCCCATTACCGCCCCCTCGTCGACGCCGGCTACCGCGTGCTGGCCATGGACCACCGCGGCCACGGCCGCGGGCTGCGCACGAGCGAGCCCTTCTCGCTGCGCGACTGCGCCGGCGACGCCGCCGCGCTCGTCGAGCACCTCGACTGCGGCCCGGCGGTGGCCGTGGGCTACTCGATGGGCGGCCCGGTCGCCGAGCTGATGGCCCGCCACCATCCCGAGACGGTCGCCGGCCTGATCCTCTCGGCGACGGCGCTCAACTGGCACGGCGCGAAGATGAAGCTCATCTGGAACGCCATGGGCGTCCTGCGGCTCGGGCTCGGGGCGTTCCCGACCAAGGCCTGGGAGCTGCTGCTCATGCCGATGGGCACGCCGCCCGGGACCATGAAAAGCTGGGTGGCCGCCGAGGTGACCCGCGGCTCGAGCGTCGACATCGCCGAGGCCGGGCGCGAGCTCGGCCGCTACGACGCGACGGACTGGATCGGCGAGCTGCGCGCCGTGCCGAGCGCGGTGATCGTCACCGCGCGCGACCGCTCCGTCCCGGCCGACCGCCAGCGGGCCCTCGCCGCGGGCCTCGGCGCCGCGGTCTCAGAGCTCCAGGCCGACCACCTGGCCGCCCTTACCCACCAGCGCGAGTTCCGCCGCCTGCTGCTCGACGCGCTCGCCACCGTGCGCGAGCCCGCGCTGGCGGCCTGAACGGCCGCGAGGGCCCGCTAGGCGCCCTCGGTGAGCGCCTCGAGCTCCTCGTCGGTGAGCTCGAGGCCCACCGCGCCGACGTTCTCCTCGAGGTGCGCCACCGAGCCGGTGCCGGGGATCGGCAGCATGACCGGCGAGCGGGCGAGGAGCCAGGCGAGCGCGAGCTGGCCCGGCGACGCGTCGTGACGGCGGGCGGCCTCGTCGAGCGGGCCGCCCGGGCGGCCGAGCGCGCCCGCCTCGAGCGGAGCCCACGGGATGAAGCCCAGGCCGTCGCGCTCGCAGGCCTCGAGGACGTCCTCCGCGGCGCGGTCGCCGAGGTTGTACCGGTTCTGCACCGTGGCGACGTCGATCAGCGTGCGGACGTGTGCGAGCTCGTCCACGCTGACCTCCGAGAGCCCGACGAAGCGGATCTTGCCCTCCGCGCGGAGCTCCTCGAGGACGCCGATCGTCTCCTCCACGGGCACCTTCGAGTCGATGCGGTGCAGCTGGTAGAGGTCGATGGTGTCCACCCGCAGCTTCCGGAGCGATCCCTCGCAGGCGGCGCGGAGGTGCTCGGGCGAGCCGTCGGGCGTCCAGCGTCCCGGCCCGGAGCGCGTCAGCCCGCCCTTGGTGGCGATGACGAGGTCCTCCGGATAGGGATGCAGCGCCTCGGCGATGATCTCCTCGGAGACGTCGGGCCCGTAGGAGTCCGCGGTGTCGATCAGCGTGATGCCGAGCTCGTAGGCGCGGCGGACGACGGCCACGGCGGCGTCCCGGTCGCTCGGCGGGCCCCAGATGCCCTCGCCCGTGATCCGCATCGCGCCGAACCCGAGGCGGTGGACCGGAAGCTCGCCGGCGATCTCGAAGGTCCCGGAAGCGGCGGCGGAGGAGGTCTCGGACATGCCGGGGACCGTACCCACGGTGGTGCCACCGCCAGCGAACCCCTCGTGCGTTTCGGCACGCAGCCACTCATCCGCGACCTACCCTCCGCCCTCGTGAGCTTGGAGGGGTGGATCTTCATGGTCGGCCTCCGCGTCTTCGACGTGGGCGCGCTGATCGTCTGGATGGTCTGGTTCTTCCGGCTCAAGGGCGACGACGACGATCCCTCCGACGGCGAGGACTTCCGTCGCCACGGCAGCGACGAGCCCGTCGACCCCGCGCCCCCGGCGGGCCCGCCCGGCCTCGAGCTCCCCAAGCCCGACGCGGCCCCCTGG
>CALMNS010000048.1 GCA_937871635.1 uncultured Solirubrobacter sp. | reverse complement strand
GTGCTGGCCGGCGAGCCGCCCGCGGTGGCCGACGCGCCCGAGCTCTACGACGACGGCTTCGACCGCCTGATCGACCCGCTTCCCGACGCCGCCCGGCGCGCCCTGCGCCTGCGCTTCGTCGACGACCTCGACTACGACGGCGTGGGCGCGGCGCTCGGCTGCTCGGCCGTGGCCGCGCGCCAGCGCGTCTCCTCCGCCGTCCGGACCCTCAGAAGGCAGGTGCACGCATGACCCCCCTCCCCGAAGCGCTGCTCGCCGACCTCGCCGCCGCCGCGGTAGCCGAAGGCCTCGCCGACGCGGTCTACACGCGGCTCGACTCCCCGATCGGGCGGCTGCTCGTCGTCTCCGGGCCGGCCGGCATCTGCCGCATCGGCTTCGAGGACGAGTCCGACGACGCCCAGCTCGCCGAGGTGGCCGCCCGGCTCGGGCCACGGGTCGTCGCCTCCGACGCCGAGCTCGCCGCGGTCCGCGACGCGCTGGGCGAGTACTTCGAGGGCGGGTCGCGCGACGGGCTCGCCGCCCTCGACGTCGACCTCGCCCTCGTCGCCTCCCCCTTCCGGCGCACCGTCCTCGAGACGCTGCGCGCCTCGGTCGCCCCGGGGGCGACGACGTCCTACGGGTCGCTCGGCGCCCGGGCCGGGCACCCGCGGGCGGCCCGCGCGGTCGGGACCGCGATGGCCCGCAACCCCGTCCCCATCGTCGTGCCCTGCCACCGGGTCCTGCCCGGCTCGGGGGGCGTCGGATCCTACGCCGGCGGCCCAGCGCGCAAGCGGGCGCTGCTGCAGCTCGAGGGACACCTGGTCACCTCGGCGGGCGTCCTTGCCCGCCCATGACGGTGATGTCGGCCTCCGTGCCGACGCTTGACCGGGCTTCGCCCTCCGCCCGCGCTCAGCCCTCGGTGACCTCGACCGACTCAATGACGACCGGCTCGACGGGCCGGTCGTCCGGGCCGGTCGGCACGGCGCCGATCGCCTCGACGACCTCGAGCCCCTCGGTCACCTTGCCGAGCAGCGCGTACTCGGGCGGCAGGCCGGCGTCGGTCCCCGTCACGACGTAGAACTGGCTTCCCGACGTCCCGGGCGCCTCGGCGGCCGTCTTGGCCATGGCCACGACCCCCTTCGTGTAGGTCACGTCAGCGGGCGGCGCCTCCTCGACGGAGTAGCCCGGGCCGCCCGTCCCGGTGCCGGTCGGGTCGCCACCCTGGATGACGAAGCCCGGGACGACCCGGTGGAAGATCGTGTCCGCGTAGAAGTCGTCGCGGGCGAGGGCGACGAAGGAGGCGCTCGTCGCCGGTGCCCGCTTGACGTCGAGGGCGATGGTGAACGCCCCGCACGACGTCCTCACCTCGGCGGTGTAGGTCCTCGTCGCGCGCAGCTTGCGCGTGGGTCGCTTGCGGTCGCCGTCGGGCCGGGCCTCGGGCTCGGGCACCTTCCGGCAGCCCGCCGACCCCTCCGCGGCCGGCGCGGCGGGGGTCGCCGTGGGCGTCGGCGT
>CALMNS010000047.1 GCA_937871635.1 uncultured Solirubrobacter sp. | reverse complement strand
ACCGGGGACCGATCGGGCTCAGCGGCCGCGCACCTTCCTGAGCGTGACCGAGCGCGTGACCGTCCCGCCCGCGCCGGTGGCGTCCTGGGCGATGGCGGTGACCCGCACCCGGGCCCGGGTCCGCCGCCGCAGCGCCCGGCGGGCGGCGCCGGGCACGGTCACGCGGACCGTGGCACTGCGTCCGCGCTCGATGACGAACCGGCGGACGCCCAGCTTCAGGCTCCCGATCGCGAGGCGGACCCGCCCGCGGCAGAACGTCCGCGCCGAGGCCGGGCAGCTGACCCGGACCCCGATCCGACCGGTGAGCGAGATCCGGAGCGTCGCGCCGGAGATGCCCGGCAGGCCGCCGCGGCCGCTCGAGCCGCCACCGCCCGATCCCGGCGCGGGAGCCGGAGCCGGAGCCGGAGCCGGACCCGGAGCGGGGGCGTTGACCGCCCCCGGCCCGGTGTAGCGCATGATGTACAGCCCGTAGTCGCGGTCCGACGCGGCGATGAGGCGGTTGCCCGCCTTGTCGGTGAACTGCTCCACTCCCCAGAAGTTGTTCCCCCGGGTATCGATGAACGCGCCGCGCTCGGTCAAGCCCTCCTCCCCGAAGGAGAGGACCCGCAGCCCGCCCGCGTAGTACGCCGAGTACGCCAGGTTCGTCTGCGGATCGGTCGCGAACTCGTGGATCGAGAGATCGCCGAAGCCGGACGCGAAGCGCGGATCGAGCGACTCCTGGATCGCGTAGTCATCGACCTTCTCCAGCTTGCCGCCCGTGTTGCGGTACAGGTGCGCGTAGCCCCACCCGTCGAACACCGAGCTGGCCTCGACGTCTGCCCCCCGGTCGCCGATCGCCGGCTCGCCGGCCGGGTTGACGGGCAGCTCGTACTTCGGCGTGGAGCCGAAGATGCGGTGCAGCGCCTCGTGCGTCGTGCAGGTCACCACGATCGGCGCCCCGGGCGGGAAGCCACCCGTGCCGCAGTTCGGGCTGTCCGCCCCGGCCGAGCCGCCGTGGCGGTTGGCGAACAGGACGGCGTCGTACCCGGCCTCGATCGCGTTGGCCGCCTTCTCGCCCGGGAAGCACGCGTCCTCCGGGTTGGCCGGGTCCTGCAGGGGGCCGCGCTGGACGACCGCGATGGCCTCCTCGCCCGTCCGCAGGGCCCGCAGCCCGGCGCCGGCCCGCGGGGGCACCGGCTTGGAGGCGTCGCAGGCGTAGCCCACGTAGACCGTCGGGCCGTTGAGGGTGCGGTCCGGCAAGGTGGCCGGGGACGCCCCGCCGCCGATCGACGCGCTGGCGAACTCGGTGCCAGCGGACGGCCCGCTGGTGATGGAGAACGCGCCGGCCCGGTAGGGCGAGAAGTCCTCGTCCGCAGCCAGGATGTACCGGTTGTCGGCGGAGAACTCGCCCTGGTGGCCGTTGCCCTCCGGCGGGGTGGCGCCCGTCAGCGGGTCGGACCCGTTGAAGGTCGAGTCCCCGGTGATCCTCGGGCTCCCCGGGTCCTCGACGTCGACGGTCACGTAGCCCGCGTCCCAGTAGTCGGCGAGCATGACCTTCCGGCCGTTGATCTCCTTGACCACCATGTCGTGCAGGAAGACGTCGGCGATCCCGCCTAGGGCGAGGTCGTCGAGGATCCCGTTCGTCTCCGGCGAGTAGCCCTGCTCCTCCGCGAGGCGGACGAGGTCGAACTCACCGACCGCCTCCGGCTGGGTCGGGTTGGTGACGTCGAAGATGTCGACGTCGTCGAGCTCCAGGTTGTCGACGGTGACGGCGTAGAGGCGGCCGTCGTCCTCCCACAGGAAGCTCGAGTGCGAGGAGTTCGCGAACTGGGCGTCACCGTTGAGGGAGCCCGGGCCGTCCTCGGTGGTGTCCGGGCCGCGGTCTCCGGCGCCCTGAACGAGCGTCTTGATGTTGCGCGGATCGCTGACGTCGTAGAGGTCGAAGCCGCCCGGGGCGCCGGTCGACGGCGCGTTCGGGCACGGCTCGTTGTTGACGATCAGCAGGTCGCCCTTGAACCCGACCGACGCCGAGCTCGTGGTGATCGCGTGCGAGCCCTCGCCGTGGTAGGAGCCCGGGAGCGCCGGGACGAAGCCGAGATCCTTCGGGTTGGCCGGATCGGAGATGTCGGCGGCGAAGAAGCCGCCGCGGTCGCAGGCCTCCGGGAGCATCCAGGAGTTCAGGTAGGCGACGTCCTTATGAACCGCCACGTCGGCGATCTGCCCCTCGGCGATGGAGCCCCCGGGCCCGCTCGTCGGGCTGAAGCGGGAGATCAGGTCGACGTTCTCCTTCTTGGCCGGGAGGTTGCTCGAGGCCGTGCTCTCAGGCGGCTCGACGGAGAACTGCGAGCGGGCGATCTGCGACTCGAACGGCTTACCGTCGCCGCCCATCACGGAGTAGGGCGCGCGGTCGCTGCGGTCCGGGCGCTGCACCGCCGCAGCGGGCGCGACGGCCGCGGCGGCGATCAGCGCGCTGGCGCCCAGCGCGGCCAGGGCGCGCGGCACGGTCTTCGTCTTCGGCACTCGTTCCCCCTTGGGAGCGTTCAATCGCGATGCGCCCCTGTGACCGCAGGGCACCCAATTGCGGCCGGAGACTACACCCGCCACCGCGCTCGAGCGCAACCCGGCCGCTCCCCGGGTGATGGCTCGGCCGGGGCGGCCTCGACCTCGGAGTCCGTCACCCGGCGGCGCCTCGCCGCGGGCGCCGTAACGTTGGACCATCGCGCACGCGCACCACCACGCCCATGGCCACTCGCACGCCCCGTCGGCGCAGGCCGACCGCCGCTGGCTGACGGTCGCGCTCGGGCTGATCGTCGCCTTCATGGCGCTCGAGATCGTCGCCGGGATCCTCGCCGGATCGCTCGCGCTGCTCTCCGACGCCGCCCACATGGCCACCGACGCCGGGGCGATCGCGCTGGCGCTCGCCGCGGTGCGCCTCGCGGCGCGCCCTCCGGCCGGCGCGTTCACCTTCGGCCTGGGGCGAGCCGAGATCCTCTCCGCCCAGG
>CALMNS010000046.1 GCA_937871635.1 uncultured Solirubrobacter sp. | reverse complement strand
CCCCCGCAGTCCGCCGCCGCGACCTCACGCCGCCGGTTGACGATCCCGAGCCCGCCGGCGATGCCGCCGAGCGCGACGAGCGTCGCGGAGATCCCCATCCCCACCCGGAAGGCCCGCAGCGAGGCGCCCTCGGAGGCCTCGACGAGCCGGCGCCCCTCCGCCTCGGGCAGGCCGGCGGGATCGATCACCGCCAGGTTGCGCTCCTTGACTGCCGTCACCCGCGCCTGGCCCTCCGCCGACAGCCGGGCGCCGGCGAGCCGGTCGTCGATCGCGGACCCGAACTGCGCCGCCACCACGGCGCCGAGCGCGGCGATCCCGAGCAGCCCGGCGACGCGGGCGATCGCGTTGTTGATCCCCGAGGCCACGCCCGCGTTGCGCTCGTCGGCGTCGGCCAGGACGGTCGCGGTGAGCGGCGCGACGGTGGCCGTCAGCCCGAGCGAGAAGATCAGCAGGGCGGGCAGGAGCTCGGTCACGTAGTCCGTGTCGGCGTCAAGGCGCATCATGAGCAGCAGGCCGCAGGCGGCCACCAGCGGGCCGCCGCCCATGAACGCGCGCGGGCCCAGCCGGTCGGCGAGCCGCCCCATCCGGCGCGACAGGACGAACATCACCGCGGTGGTGGGGAGCGTGGCCATCCCGGCCTCGAGGGCGCTGTAGCCCGACACCTGCTGCAGGAAGAGCACCAGGAAGAAGAAGAGGATCGAGAGCCCGGCGTACATGGAGAGCGTCTGGACGTTGCCGATCGCGAAGTTGCGCCGCCGGAACAGGTCGAGCTCGAGCATCGGGTGCGCGATGCGCCGCTCGTAGAGCAGGAAGGCGGCGAAGACGGCGACGCCCCCGAGCCCGGGCACGAGGACCCCCGGCGAGCTCCAGCCCAACTCGGGCTGCTGGATGAGGGCGAACACGGGCCCCGCGAGGCCGAGCGCGCACAGGATCGCGCCGACGAAGTCCACGCGGACCCGTTCGCGGCCCTGCTCGAGCGCCGGGATGGCGGCGAAGATGAGCGCGAGGGTGACCAGGACGAAGGGGACGTTGATCGCGAAGATCCAGCGCCAGCTGGCCGCGTCGATCAGGTAGCCGCCCACGAGCGGGCCGATCACGGTGGAGATCCCTCCCCACGCCGTCCAGGTGCCGATGGCGGCGCCCCGCTCCTCGCCGGAGAAGACCCCGACGATGAGGGCGAGGGCGCTGGGGGTGAGCAGCGCGCCGAAGACGCCCTGTAGCGCGCGGAAGGCGATGAGCAGCTCGATCGAGGGCGACAGCGCGCACCCGAGGGAGACGACGCCGAAGCCGGCGACGCCGATCGCGAACACCCGGCGCTCCCCGAACAGGTCGCCGAGCGAGCCGCCGACCAGGATCAGCGAGCCCAGGGTGAGCAGGTACGCGTTCGAGACCCACTGCTGGCCCGCCAGCCCGCCGCCGAGGTCCTCCTCGATCGCCGGGAGCGCGACGTTGACCACCGTGGCGTCGAGGCCGGCGACGAACGACCCCATGATCGCGGCGACGAGCGCCAGACGCTTCTGGGCATCGGTCAGCGTCGCCATGCGCCGCGACGCTACACGACGCGTCCGCCCGTCCGCCCGTCCGCCGGGTGCTGGGCCGCGGGGCGGCGCACCGCCTCTATCCTCGCTCAAGGGATGCCGCGCAACGACCCGACCGACACCGGCGGCCTGTTCATCGGGCGCCGGCCGGGCACCGCACCGGTCCGCTACCGGGCGCTGCCCGAGCGCGAGAAGCGGCGCATGCGGGTCGACTCCATGGTGGCCAACCTCGTCCTGCTCGGCGAGATCCTCCTGGTGCTGAGCGTCTGGGGCCCGCAGCCCCTCGCCTGGCTCTGGGTCGCCTCCCAGATCGCCTACGGCACGGGCTCGCTGATGCTGGGGATCGTCTCGGCCTTCCTCGGGCTGCTGCTGACGCTGATGCTCACCCTGGGGCTCGCCGCGCGGATCGACGGGCTGTGGCGGATCCTGCGGCGGGCGGCGGGCTTCGACCAGCGCGAGGGGGCGCTGGGGCGCATCTTCACGGTCACCGCCGTCGTGGTCGGCGCGGCGTTCCTCTTCTGGTTCGTGATCATCGAGGGGCCCGGCCCGATCATCGCGCCGCGGCAGTGAGCCGCCGCCGCCGGCTGCGCGACTACTACCGCCAGTTCGAGGAGCTCTCGCCGGAGGAGGTCTCCGCGGGTCTGCGCGAACGCTCCGCTCAGGCCCGCGCGCGGTCGCTGGCGGTCGTCCCCCCGCTCGACCTCTCCTCGACCGCCTGGCACGAGCCGCCCCACCCGGAGGTGGTCAACGCCGCCACCTTCGCGCTGCGGCGCGCCGTCAGCGCGTACCCCGAGCCGACCGCCGAGGCGGCCCGGGTGGCCATCGCCGCCCGCCACGGGCTTCCGCCCGAGCGCATCGTCCTCGGGCACGGCGCGGGCGAGCTG
>CALMNS010000045.1 GCA_937871635.1 uncultured Solirubrobacter sp. | reverse complement strand
GTCCTGGGCTGCGACACCGTCGTGGCGCTCGACGGCGAGGTCCTCGGCAAGCCGCGCGACGCGGCCCAGGCGCGCGACTTCCTCGCGCGCCTGGCCGGTCGCGAGCACGAGGTCATCAGCGGGCTGGCCGTGGTCCGGGCCGGCGCGCTGCGCTCCGGGACGTCCCGCACACGGGTCGAGTTCCGCGCGCTCGACGCCGCCGCGCTCGACCGCTCGGTGGCCTCCGGGGAATGGCGTGGACGCGCCGGCGGCTACGCCATCCAGGGGCGCGGGGCGGCGCTGGTCCGGCGCATCGACGGCGACTACGCGAACGTCGTCGGCCTGCCGGTCGGGCTGCTGCTCGATCTGGTTCCCGACTTGCTGGAGATGAGCGCCTAGGCGCTAGACTCGCCGCGTCGCCGTTCGGCACGGGAATCCTGCCGAATCCGGCGCATTCCTCTATGGGCTTCTTCTCTTACCTCACCGGCTTCGGCGGCCGAGACATGGCCGTCGACCTCGGCACGGCGAACACGCTCGTCTACGTCCGCGGGCGGGGGATCGTCCTCTCCGAGCCGTCCGTGGTGGCGATCGACTCGCGGACGGGCGAGGTGCACGCGGTGGGGATCGAGGCCAAGCGCATGCTGGGCCGCACCCCGGGGACGATCTCGGCCATCCGGCCGCTCAAGGACGGCGTGATCGCCGACTTCGACGTCACCGAGGAGATGCTCCGCCACTTCATCCAGAAGGTCCACCAGAACCGCTGGGCGCATCCGCGCGTCGTCGTCTGCGTGCCCTCCGGCGTCACCGGGGTGGAGAAGCGCGCCGTCGAGGAGGCCTGCTTGAGCGCCGGCGCCCGCCAGGCCTACCTGATCGAGGAGCCCATGGCCGCCGCGATCGGCGCCGGGCTGCCGGTCGGCGAGCCCACGGGGAACATGGTGGTCGACATCGGCGGCGGCACGAGCGAGGTGGCCGTCATCTCGCTCGGCGGCATCGTCGTCTCCCAGTCGATCCGGGTCGGCGGCGACGAGCTCGACGACTCGATCATCAACTACGTCAAGAAGGAGTACAAGCTCCTGATCGGCCAGCAGACGGCCGAGGAGGTCAAGCTCGAGATCGGCTCGGCGTACCCGCTCGAGGAGGAGGTCCAGGCGGAGATCCGCGGCCGCGACCTCGTCTCCGGGCTGCCCAAGACCGTCGTGCTGACCTCGGAGGAGGTCCGCGCCGCGCTCGAGGAGCCGCTCGTGCAGATCATCGACGCGATCAAGGAGACGCTGGACCGCACGCCGCCCGAGCTCGCGTCGGACATCATGGACCGCGGGATCATGCTGGCCGGCGGCGGCTCGCTCCTGCAGGGCCTCGACGAGCGCCTGCGCGAGGAGACCCAGATGCCCTCGCACCGCGCGGAGTCGCCGCTGACCTGCGTCGCGGTCGGCTCGGGGCGCTCGCTGGAGGAGTTCGAGGCGATCCACCGCTCCAACAAGCACAACCGCAACGGCAACGGCCGGCGGCGCCCGCGGTGAAACGCGGCGCCGGATTGGGGTCTGTACCCGTATGTACGACCGAACGGTGCGGCGCCGCCGGCTGACGCTGGCCGGCTTCGTCGCCCTCTCGCTCATCCTCCTCACCGTCTGGTTCGGCGAGTCCGCCGGCGGCGTCCTGCACTCGCTCCAGCGCGGCGCGCTGGCCGTCCTGGCCCCGGTCCAGGAGGGGGCCAACCGGGCGATCGCCCCGGTGCGCGACGCGTTCGGCTGGGCCGGCGACACCCTCGACGCGAAGTCCGAGCGCGACAAGCTCGCCCGGCGCAACAGGGCGCTCGAGGAGCAGGTCACCCGCCAGCAGTTCCAGCTCTCCGAGTTCGCCCAGCTCAAGGCGCTCGAGCAGGTCAACGCCGCCAACGACCTCGAGCGCTTCCGTCCCGTGCGGGCGAAGGTCATCGGCCAGAGCCCGAGCCTCTTCTACTCCGAGATCATCCTCGACCGCGGCTCGAGCGAGGGGATCGAGGAGGACCAGCCCGTCACGGGCGCCGGAGGGCTCGTCGGGCGGGTCACCAACGTGGTGGGCAACGCCGCGACGGTCACGCTGATCACCGACGAGGAGTTCGCCGCGCCGGCCCGGACGACCCGCGGCGGGGTCGCGGGCACGATCCGCCCCGAGGCCGGCACGCCGGGTGACCTCGTCTTCGAGTTCGCCGACAAGACCGAGGAGGTCGAGGAGGGCGACCGGGTGGTGAGCTCGGGCAGCGGCTCGGTCCGCTTCCCCTCCTACTTCCCCGCCGGCATCCCGATCGGCAAGGTGAGCCGGATCGAGGACGGCGCGGGGGAGCTCGACCGCGAGATCCACGTGCGACCCGCCGCCGACATCACGAACCTCCAGTACGTGACCGTCCTGACCTCCGTCCCGGAGGCCGCCCTGACCGCCACGGCGGACCCGGCGGCGGGAGCGACCCCGTGACCGAGCCCGCCGTCCTCGGGCGGCTGGCCGGGCTGCTCGTGGTGGGGGTGATCCTGCAGACCGCGGTCATCTCCCAGGTGACGGTGTTCGGCGCCCCGATCGACCTCTTCCCGCTCGTGGTGGCCACCGTCGGGCTGCTGCTCGGCTCGCTGGGCGGGGCCGCCTTCGGCTTCGCCGCCGGGCTCTTCCTCGACGTCGCGCTGCTGCAGGCGGTCGGGGTCACCTCGCTCGTCTACACGGTGGTCGGGTACGGCGCGGGCCGGCTGCTCGAGCTGCGCGACCCCTCCCACGGGCTCGCCCCGATGGCGGTCGGCGCGGCGGCGACGCTCGCGGCGACCGTCGGATTCGCCATGCTGACGTTCATGCTCGGCGTGGATGCCCCGGTCTCCCTCCTGCTGGTCCGCCAGATCCTGGTCACCGTGGTGGTCAACACGCTGCTCGCCCTGCCCGTCTACGCCCTCGTGCGGCGGATCCTCCACCCGCTGCTGCCCGAGGACCCGCGCCGCCGCCGTCGCCGCGCCTCCACCACCCGCCTCTCGCCGCTGAGCCGGGCCTGAGCGCCATGCCGCCCCTGCACCCCGACGACCGCCGCCCCGCGATCACGCCGCAGCTCGCGCTGCGCGTGGCCGTCCTCGGCGGGATCGCCTTCACCCTCTTCGCCATCGTCTTCTTCCGCCTGTGGTTCCTGCAGGTGCTCTCGGGCGAGGAGTACGTCTCCCAGGCCCGGGCCAACAAGGCGCGCAACATCAAGATCGAGGCGCCGCGGGGCGACATCGTGGACCGCAACGGCCAGGTCCTTGTTCGGACGAAGGAGGCCGCGGTCGTCCAGATCGAGGCCGACGGCGTGCCCGAGATCGAGGAGGCCATCGCCGAGCGCTACCAGCAGGCGTCCTCCGCCGCCGAGCGCGAGCGGCTGCGGGCCGAGGAGCAGGCCGACCGCCTCGCCCGGCGCGAGCGGCGCCGCGG
>CALMNS010000044.1 GCA_937871635.1 uncultured Solirubrobacter sp. | reverse complement strand
CCGCGGGACTCGGCCCCGCGCCCGCCCCTACCGCGACGGCGCCCGGGCCACCCAGACCGAGAGCTCGCGACCGTCGATCGCCGCGGCGTGCGGGTCGCTCCCGTCGCGCCCGTAGCTGACGGTGACGGCGAGGGTCTCGGCGGCCACGGCGGCCTCGTGCTCGCGGACGGCGGAGAGCAGCTCGGGATCGCCGTCGAGCGTGAGGACGATGCGGTCCTCCACCGCGAGGCCCGCCGCCTTGCGGGCGGCCTGGATCGCGTGAATGGCCTCGCGCACCCAGCCCTCGCGGACCAGCGCGGCGTCGAGCTCGACCTCGAGCGCCACGGCGTGGGAGCCCTCGCGCTCGAGGCGGTACCCCTCGAGCGGCTGCATGGCCAGCTGCAGGTCGCCGCTCGCCAGCCGGTGCTCCTCGCCCTCCACGCTGATCCCGACCGCGCCGCCGTCGCGCAGGATCCCCGAGACCACCGCCGGGTCGAGCGCCGCGACGGCGGCGGCCACGAGCGGCATCCGCTTGCCGAACCGCGGGCCGAGGGCCCGGTAGTTCGGCTTGATCTCGAACGAGCCGAGCTCGTCGGCCTCCGAGACGTAGCGCACGGCCTTGACGTTGAGCTCGTCGCGCACGACGTCGGCCAGCCGGTCGATCGCCGCGCGCTCGGCGCCGGCGGCGACCACCACCGCGGCGCGCAGCGGCTGGCGCACCTTGAGCTTGGCCTGCCCCCGCGCGGCGAGGCCGAGGCGGACGGTCTCGCGCACCGTGTCCATGGCGCACTCGAGCGCCTCGTCGCGGACGACGACGCCGCCGACCTCGGGGAAGTCCGTGAGGTGGACGCTCGGCTCGGTGCCGTCGAGGTTGTCGTAGATCTCGTCGGCGATGAACGGGGTGAACGGGGCCAGGAGCCGCGACACCGTCACCAGGCAGGTGCGCAGCGTGGCGAACGCCGCCGGGTCGCCGTCCCAGAAGCGGCGGCGCGAGCGGCGCACGTACCAGTTGGAGAGCTCGTCGACGAAGGCGGCGATCGCCCGGCCCGCGGTCGTCGCGTCGTAGGCGTCCATCCGCTCGCGCACGGTCTCCACGGTGGCGGCCAGGCGCGAGAGCACCCAGCGGTCGAGGTCCCCCGCCGGGCCGGCCGCGGCGTCGGGATCGACGTCGTTGACGTTCGCGTAGAGGACGTGGAAGCCGTACGTGTTCCACAGCTGGAGCAGGAACTGCCGCACGGACTCGCCGACCGTCTCGACCGAGAAGCGATAACCGTCCCAGGGCTGCTTGGTGGTGAAGAAGTACCAGCGGAACGCGTCGGCGCCGTGGCGGTCGATGACCTCCCAGGGCACGACGATGTTGCCGCGCGACTTCGACATCTTGAGGCCCTCGTCGTCGGTCAGCAGCCCAAGGCAGACGACGTTCTCGTACGGCGCCCGGTCGAAGAGGAGGGTCGAGATGGCCAGCAGCGAGTAGAACCACCCGCGCGTCTGGTCGAGCGCCTCGCAGACGAAGTCGGCCGGGAAGTTGCGCTCGAAGCGGTCCTCGTCGTGTTGCGGCGCCCCCCACTGCGCGAACGGCATCGCCCCCGAGTCGAACCAGACGTCGATGACCTCGGGCACCCGCCGCAGCGGCTCGCCGCCGGTCGGGGACGGGATCTCGATCTCGTCGACGTAGGGCCGGTGCGGATCGCCGACGTCGGCCCCCGAGCGCTCGCGCAGCTCGTCGAAGGAGCCGACGACGACCGTCTCCCCCGCCGCGTTGCGCCACACGGGCAGGGGGGTGCCCCAGTAGCGCTCGCGGGAGATCGCCCAGTCGACGTTGTTCTCGAGCCACTTGCCGAAGCGCCCGTGCTTGATGTGCGGCGGGTGCCAGGTGACCGTCTCGTTGGCGGCGAGCAGCTTGTCGCGCAGCTGGGAGGTGGCCACGTACCAGCTCGGCTTGGCGTAGTAGAGGAGCGGCGTCCCGCAGCGCCAGCAGTGCGGGTAGGCGTGCAGGTAGCGCTCCGAGCGCAGGAGCCGGCCGCGGGCGCGCAGGTCCTCGACGAGATCGGCGTCGGCGTCCTTGACCCAGCGGCCCGCGTAAGGGCCGATTCGCTCGTCGTAGGTCCCGTCGAGCCGCACTGGGTTGACCACCGTGAGCCCGTACTGCTGGCCCAGCCGGTAGTCGTCCTCGCCGAAGGCCACCGCGGTGTGGACGATCCCGGTGCCGTCGTCGGCGGAGACGAAGTCGCCGAGCAGGACGGTGTGCCCGCGCGGGCCGTAGGCGTCGGCCGCGAGGTACGGGAAGGGTGCCTCGTAGCGGCGGCCCTCGAGGGCGCGGCCGGGGAAGGACTCGAGCACCTCGGCGTCCTCGCCGAGCACGCGCTCGACGGCGGCCTCGGCGAGCACGTAGACGTCCCCGCCGGCCCGCGCGCGCACGTAGGTGAGCTCGGGATCCACCGCCGTCGCGGCGTTGGAGACGAGCGTCCAGGGGGTCGTGGTCCACACGAGCAGCTGCGCGTCGTCGTCGAGGAGCGGGAGCTTGACGTAGACGGACGGGTCCTCGACGTCCTTGTAGCCCTGGGCGACCTCGTGGGAGGAGAGGGTCGTCCCGTCGCGGGTGCAGTAGGGGACGACCTTGTGGCCCTCGTAGAGCAGGCCCTTCTCGTGCAGCCGCGACAGCGCGCACCAGACCGACTCGACGTAGTCGTCGTCGAGCGTGCGGTACGGGTGCTCGAGGTCGACCCAAAAGCCGATCCGCTCCGTCAGGCGGTTCCAGTCCTCGAGGTAGGTGAAGACGGACTCGCGGCACTTGGCGTTGAACGCCGCGATGCCGTACTCCTCGATGTCGGACTTGCGGGTGAAGCCGAGCTCCTGCTCGACGGCGATCTCGACCGGCAGCCCGTGGCAGTCCCAGCCGCCCTTGCGCTCGACGTAGTGCCCGCGCATCGTCTTGTAGCGGGGGAAGATGTCCTTGAACACCCGGGCCAGCACGTGGTGCGAGCCGGGCCGGCCGTTGGCGGTGGGCGGCCCCTCGTAGAAGACCCAGGGCGGGGCGCCCTCGCGCCGGCGGACTGACTCGGCGAAGACGTCGCGCTCGCGCCAGCGCTCGAGCACGCGCTCCTCGAGCTGGGGGAAGCTCTCCTCGCGGTCGAGTGGGCGGTGCGGTGGGGCCACGCGTGTGTTCTAGTTGTCGGCGGGCGCCGGCGCGAACACGATCTTCTTGAGCTCGGGCAGCAGGCGGCCGCCTAGGCGCAGCGAGGTGGCGAAGCCCTCCTGCCCCAGGGCGCCGGCGTCGAGCGCGGTGCGCAGCTCGCCGAGCGCCGTGCGGTCCTCCTCGGCCACGGTGTCCTTGCCCGCCTCGAGCAGGAGCAGGTGGCGCGGGCGCCGGTGCGGGTGGGCCATGCGGACGTAGTGCTCGCGCTCGGCGGGATCGAGCCCGGGGGTGGTGATCACCACGGTCTGCCCCGCGGCGAGGCGCTTCTGGGCGGCGGAGTCGAGCAGCTCGGCCGCCTTGGCCTCGACCTCGTCCTCGGCGACCCGGCCGGCGAGCATGCTGCGCAGCTTCGGGATGGAGAGGAGGATGCCCGTCTCCTCGAGCACGCGGGCGGCGAAGGCCTCGCGCGTGGCCTCGTCGGCGCCGACGATGAGCAGCAGGCTCCCCGGCGAGTAGCGCAGGCGATCGCTCGGCGCCAGCACTCGGCCGCGCACGGAGACGTCGGC
>CALMNS010000043.1 GCA_937871635.1 uncultured Solirubrobacter sp. | reverse complement strand
GCCTGGACGACGCTCGCGTCCGGGTGGGCGCGCACCGCGCGGGCGGGGTCGGGGGCCTTGGCGATCGAGCGCGGGGCGTCGATCACCTCCACGAGCGGGGCGGGCTCCATCTCCTCGGCGGGGCCGAAGAGCAGGACGCGGACGTCGTGCTCGGCCACCGCCCGCGCGGCGCCCTGGGCGACCTCCGCGGCGCCGAGGTCGGCGCCCGAGGCATCGACCGCGATGACGACGGCTTCCGCCACCCGCCCCGCGGTCGCCGACGACCTAGTGGTCGTGATCGTGGTCGTGGTCGTGGCTGTGCACGACCTCGCGCCCGCCGTAGAAGCCGCAGCTCGGGCAGACCCGGTGCGGACGGCGGGGCTTGTGGCACTGCGGGCACTCGTTCACGCTCGGCGCCGAGATCTTGTGCTGCGAGCGGCGCTTGGTCGTGCGGGCGTGCGACTGCTTCTGCTTGGGGACGGCCATGGCGGCTGCGGAGGATAGCGCCCGACGTCAGTCGAACCGCAGCTCGGACAGCTTCGCCCAGCGGGCGTCGGGCTCGCGCTCGTGCGCGTGCGCCGGATCCTCGTTGAGGTTGGCCCCGCAGGCGTCGCACAGCCCGGCGCAGTCCGACCGACAGGTGATCTGGGCCGGCAGGGTGAGGGCGAAGGCGTCGCGCACCCAGGCCTCGAGGTCGAGCTCGCCCTTGTCCCCGAGGTACGGCGACTCGAGCTCCTCCCCGCCGCCGGGCACGTGGACCTCGCGGGCGTCGACGGCGAACTCCGGCACGGCGGGCTCCAGGCACCGGAAGCACGGGCCCTCCAGGGCCGCGGAGAACCGCAGCCGCAGCGCGTAGCCCGGCCCCGTGGTGCGCGAGACGTCCAGACGGGTGTCGACCAGGTCGGGGACGACGGCGTAGGTCTGCTCGCCGAACACGAACGGATCGACGTGGACGGAGAGATCGAGGCGGCGCCCCTCGCCGGAGGTGAGGCCCAGGCGAGAGAGGTCGAAGGTGTCGGTGCGCGTGGCCATAGGCCCAGATTACGAGCGCAGCGGTCAACCCCGGCACGGATGCCGGCCGGCGGTCAGACCGCGGTCAGGACGACCGCGGAGGACCTCAGCTGTCCTTGAGCTCGCGCTTGAGCACCTTGCCGGTCGACGTCCGGGGCAGCTCCTCGATGAACTCGAACTCGCGCGGGACCTTGTAGCCGGCCAGGTTCGCCTTGACGTAGGCCCGGAGCTCCTCGGCGTCGGTCGACCGGCCGTCCCTGAGCACGACAACCGCCTTGAGGCGCTGGCCGAAGGCCTCGTCCTCGACCCCGAAGACGGCGACGTCGCCGACGGCGTCGTGGCCCGTCAGGAGCTCCTCGACCTCGGCCGGGAAGACGTTCTCCCCGCCGGAGACGATCATGTCGTCGTCGCGGCCGTCGACGAACAGGCGCCCCGCCTCGTCGAAGTGGCCGACGTCGCCGGAGGACATCAGCCCGCCGATGAGATCCTTGTTGCCCCCGCCCGTGTAGCCCTCGAACTGCATCTCGTTGCCGACGAAGATGCGCCCCGTCTGCCCCCGCGGGACCTCGTGGCCGTCCTCGTCGAGGAGCTTGACGACGGTCCCGCGCGGCGGCCGGCCTGCCGTCCCGGGCGCCTCGCGCAGGTCCTTCGGGGTGGCGATGGTCGCCCAGGCGACCTCCGTCGAGCCGTAGAGGTTGAAGAGGTTCTCCCCGAAGTGGTCCATCCAGCGCTCCGAGAGCGGGCCCGCGAGCGCGGAGCCCGAGACGGGCACGGCCCTGACCTTCGAGAGGTCGTAGCGGTCGAGCACCTCGTCGGGGAGCTCGAGGATGCGCTGGATCATCACCGGAACGACCACGAGCGCCGCGCACTCGTGCTGCGCGGTCAGCGACAGGATCGCCTCGGGGTCGAACCTGCGCCGCAGGACGTAGGTCGAGGACAGCGAGAGGCCGAGGGTGAAGTGGGCGAACCCCCACGAGTGGAAGAGCGGGGCGGCGATCATCGTCTTCTGCCGCGCGCGAAGGGGGATGCGCGAGAGCAGGGCGGCGGCGGGGTCGAGCGACTTGGGCTGCGAGCGCGAGGCTCCCTTCGGCGTCCCCGTCGTCCCGCTCGTGAGGATGATCGCCTTCCCGCGCCGCTCGGGCGGCGTGAGGTCCTCGCGCGACCCGCGGGCGATGAGCTCCTCGACCAGCGGCACGGTCTCCTTCTGGCCGGGCTCGCTCCAGGCGACGTAGCGCTTGCGCCGCCGCCCGGCGACAGCGAGCGCCTCGCCGAACTCCTGGTCGTAGATGAGCGCCTTGGGCCGCTCGCGCTCGGCGACGTCGGCGAGCTGCGGACCCGAGGAGGCGGTGTTGAGGAAGAGCGCGTCGGCCCCGAGCTTCGAGCAGGCGGTGACCGCCTCGACGAACCCGCGGTGGTTGCGGCACATGATCGCGACGCCGTCCCCGGCGCCGATGCCGTCCCCGGCGAGCTCGTTGGCCAGCGCGTTGGAGCGCTCGTGGACCTCGGAGAAGGTCAGCGTCCCGAGCTCGTCGATGATCGCCACCTCGTCCGGATAGCGCAGCGAGGCGGCCTTGTAGCCGGCGGCCGGGGTGGGTCCCCACCGGACGAGCGCGCCGGCGACGGCGACCAGCTTGTCCGGCCGGGCCGGGCGCACCACCCCCGCCTGGACCAGGGTCCCGAGCGTCTGGGCCTTCGTGGTGGCCAACGTCCTGAGGTGAGCGACCCGATCGAGCATGTGGACGCTCACTCTGTCACGTGCGCGCTCAGATGATTGATTCCGAATTCCCGCATGGCCGGATGACGTGCCTGACACATCGACCTGTCTCGCCTGCGGCTCGCCGCCGGCTTCGCCTAGTCGGCACCCGGAAGATCGCCGATAACCCCGCTATCGGCTTCACTTCCGGGCACCGCCCAGCTCGGTCAGGCCCGCCCCCGCCCACGCGGCCCATTCGGAATCAACCATCTCAGCCCGGAGGCAGGACGAGGCTCGGCGGCGCGGTGCCGCGCTCGATGAGCGCCCTGATATCGCCGACCCGGCGCGGGTTGAGGAAGACGTGGCGCTGGCCCACCGAGGGCTTCTCGGCGAGCAGGCCGTCGTCGATGAGCGCCTCGGCCACCTGGGTGGCCAGCGCCCGCTCGTTGCCGGCGAAGCCGCGCGTCAGGTGGGCGAACTCGGTGTGGTAGCCGCCCCACTTCCCGAAGCCGTCGAGCCGCTGGAGGATGCGGCGGGCGATCCGGCGGGCCGGGTCCGGGTCGTCGTGGGGGCGGCTGGCCACCGGCTCGGTCCCCACGATCGCGAGGACGGGATCCTCGAGCGCCTCGAGGGAGGCGGGGGCGACCGGGTCGCCCCCGAGGTGGACGACCGCCTCGGCGACCCGCAGCGGATGGCCGCGGCCGATCGGCTCGCGCGGGCGGGCGGCCGCGTCCTCGAGCAGGACGAAGGGGACGGCGAGGCCCTGGGCGCGCAGGCGGTCGACGCCGCCCAGCCGGTCCTCGACGGCGAGCGGCACGAGCT
>CALMNS010000042.1 GCA_937871635.1 uncultured Solirubrobacter sp. | reverse complement strand
GATCGCGCCCCTCCACCGTCACCGCGAAGCGCACCCGGGAGAGGGACAGAAGCGCCCCGGCCACCATCAGGAGCGTCGCGGCGAGCGCCAGCCAGGCACCGAGGCCGAGCTCCCCCTCGGCGACCGCGGGCGGCGGGTCGATCAGCTGCGAGGCGACCACCACGAACGCGCCGACGGCCAGCGGCACGAGCCACCGGCGATCGAGCACCGCGATCTCCGGCAGGAGCAGCCCGAGCGCCGCCAGCACCGCCCCGACCGCCAGCGCGGCGAGCACGAGGTCCCACACCTCGAACACCGTCCACGCGTTGGCCCCCGGCTCGAACCACTCGAGGAAGAGCGCCACCAGCAGGAGCACCGCCCCCACCACGACGACGACCGGCCCGGCTTCGATCCTGCGTGCCATGCCCACCACGCTAGTCGGCGCGGCGGACGGCGCGCTGCGGGAGCACCCGCAGGCTGAAGGCGACCACCGGTCCCACGAGCAGCGCGAAGGCCACCGTGCCGACCCCGACCGTGCCGCCGAGCAGGGCGCCGACCACCAGCGCGCTCACCTCGATCCCGGCCCGGATGAGCCCTACGGGGCGTCCCGTGCGCCGGTGCAGGCCCATCATCAGGCCGTCGCGCGGCCCGGGGCCCAGCGCGGCGTTGATGTAGAGGCCCGAGCCGACGCCGACCAGGAGGATCCCGGCGAGCAGCTCGGCGATCCGCACCCCGAGCGGCGCGCTCCCCAGCAGCATCAGCATGACGTCGATCGCCACCCCGACGACGACCGCGTTGGCGATCGTCCCGAGCCCCGGCCACTCGCCGAGGGGGATCCAGATCAGCAGCAGGACGAAGCTCGTGATGACGGTCGCGATCCCGATGGTCAGTGGCGTCTGCTCCGAGACGCCCTCGGCGAAGACGGTCCACGGCGAGTTGCCGAGCTCGGAGGCCACCACGAGCGCCTCGCCCGTCCCGAAGAGCCAGAGCCCGAGCATGAGCCGCGCGAGCCGGCGCGGGCCGGGACGCCAGCGCGAGAGCTCCGCGCCAGTATCCGGACCGGCCCGCATGCCCCTCACCTATATCGGGCACGCCGCGAGGACGTGCCCCGTCTCGGCGCCTCCGACCTCGCCGTCCATTCCCTCTGCGTGGGGGACAACGTCTTCGGCCGGACGATCGGCGAGCCGGAGTCCTTCGCCGTGCTCGATGCCTGCCTCGAGGCGGGCGGCACCTTCATCGCGCTCGCGTGGCCCGCGGCCCAGCCCACGGTGACGGCGCCCATCGCCAGCGCCCGCACGCCGGAGGAGCTCCCGGAGCTGCTCGAGGGGACCCGGCTCGCGCTGACGGACGCCGACCTCGGCCGGCTGCGCGAGGCGAGCGACCCGCGCGAGGCGAGCGTCGCATGAAGGTCCGCTTCGAGACCCACCCGTTCGGCCTGTCGTGGACCGTCCGCGAGTCGATGACGCGGACCTCGCACGCGCTCACCGACGACGGACGGGTCTGGCTCGTGGACCCCGTCGACCATCCCGAGGCCCTCGAGCGCGTCGCGGGGCTGGGCACCCCGGCGGGCGTCCTGCAGCTGCTCGACCGCCACCGGCGCGACTGCGCCGCCCTCGCGGCGCGGCTCAACGTCCCCCACCTGGTCAACCCGAGCCAGGTCCCCGGCTCGCCGTTCGAGGCGCTGCCCGTCCTGCGGCTGCCCAAGTGGAAGGAGACCGCGCTGTGGTGGCCGCAGCGGCGGGTCCTCGTCGTGGCCGAGACGATCGGGACGAACGAGGTCTGGGCCCCGGGACGCGGGCCCGCCGGCGTCCATCCGATGCTCCGCCTGCTGCCGCCGGGCGCGCTGCGCGGGCTCGCGCCGGAGCACCTGCTCGTCGGACACGGCGCCGGCGTCCACGGCGACGCCGCGACGCGCGGGCTCGAGG
>CALMNS010000041.1 GCA_937871635.1 uncultured Solirubrobacter sp. | reverse complement strand
CGCCCATGCGGCCGACGAACGGGATGCCGGTCGCGAGCAGGCCACTGAGCGCCACCACCACGATGATCCCCGCGGCCACCACCGAGGTCCCGGCCGTCGCGTTGGCGACGCGCGCCGCGTGGCGCACCGAGTCCCCCGCGGCGAGCTGCTCGCGGTAGCGGCCGACGATGAGCAGGGCGTAGTCGATGCCCGCGCCGAGCCCGAGCATGACGCCGAGGGTCGGGGCGAAGCTCGGGAAGCTCGTGAAGCGGGTCCCGAAGGTCAGGAGCATGATCCCGGCGGCGAGCGCGATCAACGAGGCGACGAGCGTGAGCACCATGGCCGCCGCCGACCGGAAGACGAGGGTCAGCACGATGATCGCCACGGCGACGCCGATGAGCTCGCCGACCGGCGCGGTGGCCTGTTCGGCCTGGTCGACGACCGCGCCGTTGCGCGAGACCTCAAGGCCGGCGCCGGCGGCGATCTCCGAGGCGGCCTCGAGCCGCTCCCCGGCGGCGGCGCCGAGCTCGCCGGCCTGCTGGTCGTACTGGACGGCGACGAAGCCGACCCGCCCGTCGCGCGCCAGCTGCCCCGCGCCCTCCTCTGAGAGCGGCGAGAGGGCGCTCGTCACGTGCGGCTGGCCGGCGATCTCCTCCACCGTGCGCTGGACGGCCGCGGCGCGCGGACCGTCGCGCAGGCTCCCGTCCTCGACCGCGAAGACGACGTTGGCGGTGTCGCCTGACTGCGCCGGGAAGCGCTCGGCGAGCAGGTCGTAGGCGGCCTGCGACTCGGTGCCGGGCGTCGAGAACTCGTCGGAGTACTCGCCGCCGACCGCGGCGAGGGCGCCCAGGATCAGGACGACGGCGACGACGGCGAGAAGCGAGCGCTTCCAGTGATGGGCGGCGACGCCCGCGAGGCGTCCGAGGAGATGGGCCATGGGCGGGCACTAGAGCACATCGACTGCGTGATTGCAATCAGTGCATGATTGCCTTGTGTGCGAATCCGCACGCTATGATGTGAAGATGGCGACCGGGACCGAGGGCCTGCGGGAGCGAAAGAAGCAGCGCACGCGCGAGGCGATCATCGACGCGGCGCTGCGCCTGTTCACCGAGCGCGGGTTCGAGCACACGACGGTCGCCGACATCGCGGCGGCGGCCGACATCGCCCCCCGCACCTTCTTCGGCTACTTCCCGACCAAGGAGGACGTGGTCTTCCACGACTTCGAGGCGACCTTCGGCAGCCTGGACGAGCGCCTGCGCTCACGGGCGCCGGGCGAGAGCGCCATCGACGCGATGCGCGACTGGATCGCCTCGATGCTGGCCCAGACGGACTTCAACGATCCCCGCGAGCTCTGCCAGCGGCGGATCACCCGCTCGACCCCGGCGCTGCTCGAGCACGAGCGCACCCTCATGGCCCGCTTCGAGGCCGCGCTCGGCGAGGCCGTGGCCCAGGACCTCGGGGCCGACCAGGGCCCGCTGCGCCCGCGGATGGTCGCCAGCGCCGCCACCGCCGCACTGGCCATGCTCGAGGCGTTCTACGACGACAAGGTCGAGCTCCTGAACGGGGAGCTGGATCCTATGGCCATGGTCGACGAGGCGCTCACCTTCCTCAAGGGCGGGATCGAGGCGCTGCGCGAGCGCCCGCCGGCTCCCGTCCCCGTCCGCAGCCCCACCTAGTCACCTCGGCGGGCATCCGTGCCCACCTCTGACGGTGATGCCGGCGTCCACGCCGGCGCTTGACCGGGCTTCGCCCTTCGATTGAACGCCTCGGCGGCCTCCCGCAGCCCCTCGCCCCGCCCGGGCCGCAGGCTCGCGGCGACGTGGGCGGCGTAGCGGCGGGGGTCATGGCCGGGGAGCACGACCGCTGCGGCGGCCCGCAGCCCGTAGGTCCACGCGGTGAGGGCGCGGACGGCCAGGGCGGCGGCGCGCGAGTGGTGCTTGCGCATGTAGCGGTCGCGGTTGCGGCTCAGCTCGACGATCCGCCGCTCCGCCGCCGCGCCCGTGGAGAGCTGCTCGTGGTGGATCGCCCGCGCGGCGGGGACGTGCAGGACCGACCAGCCCGCGTCGCGCAGCCGCCGGCAGAAGTCGACCTCGTCGGAGTAGACGAAGAAGGCCGGGTCGAGCCACCCGACCGCCCGGGCCGCCTCCGCGCGCACGAGGAGCGCCGCCGACTGCGCCCAGTCGACCTCGCGGGGCTCAGGTCCGCCGCCGCTCTGGACCACAAGGCGCCGGTGCAGGAGCAGTGCGGCGGCGAGGGCGGCGCGCGGGCCCGGGAAGCGCCAGGCGCACGGCTGCTCGCGGCCGTCCGGGCGGAGCAGGGCGGC
>CALMNS010000040.1 GCA_937871635.1 uncultured Solirubrobacter sp. | reverse complement strand
CCGGGAGCACGTCGACCGCGATCCCGTGCGCCGCGAGCGCGCGGGCGGTGCCGGGCCCGATCGCCGCGATGGTCAGGCCGGCGAGGGCGCGGGCGTCGAGCCCCGCGGCCGCCAGGCGGTCGAAGAGCTCGTCGGCGCCGTTCGGCGAGGTGACGCAGAGCAGGTCGAAGCCGTCGAGCGGCGGCAGCTCGGCCTGGAGCGAGTGGGTGCGGATCACGGGCGCCTCGACCACCTCGGCGCCGAGCTCGCGCAGGCGGGCGGCCAGGTCCGAGGCCTGGGCCCGGGCCCGGGTCACCGCCACCGTGCGGCCGTGCAGTGGGCTGGCCTCGAGCCAGGCGATCTCGTCGCGCAGGCGGGCGACGGGGCCGACCAGAGTGATGGCCGGGGCGCGGAACCGCTCGGCGGCGGCCCGCTCGGCGACGTCGGCCAGGGTCGCGACGAGCGTTCGCTGCCCGGGGAGAGTCCCGCGCTCGATGACCGCGACGGGCTCGTCCGCCGGGCGCCCGCCCGCCACGAGCTGGGAGGCGATCCGCTCCAGGGCGCGGACGCCCATGTAGAAGACCAGCGTGCCGGGGAACCTCGCGAGGGCCGGCCAGTCGAGCATGGTCTCCGCCTTGTCCGGGTCCTCGTGGCCGGTGATCAGCGCCACCGCGCTCGCGTCGCCGCGGAAGGTGACCGGGATCCCCGCGTAGGCGGGCGCCGCCACGCCGCTCGTCACCCCCGGCACCACCTCGAACGGGATGCCGGCCTCGCGGAGGACGAGCGCCTCCTCGCCGCCGCGGCCGAAGACGAAGGGATCGCCGCCCTTGAGCCGCACGACGCGCGCCGCGCGGGCGCCGTGCTCGACCAGGAGCCGGTCGATCTCCGCCTGCGGCATCGAGGCGCCGCCGCCGACCTTGCCGACGTAGATCAGCTCGGCGTCCGGCCGGGCGCCGTCGAGCGCGGTGGCCGGGATGAGCCGGTCGTGGAGGATCACGTCGGCGGTGGCGATGAGCTCGAGCGCCCGGGCGGTGAGGAGCCCCGGATCGCCGGGCCCGGCGCCGACGAGGAAGACGGTCATCGGCCGAGCAGCTCCGCCGCGCCCGCGCCGAGCAGCCGCCGCGCCACCGCGCCGCCGAGCGCCTCGGGCGCGTC
>CALMNS010000039.1 GCA_937871635.1 uncultured Solirubrobacter sp. | reverse complement strand
ATGCGGATGGGCGAGCGCCCACGCCCGGAAGGCGGTGGCGACGGCGCGCAGGCGGGCGGCGGGAGCCCGCCGCCGGGCGGCGTCGGCGGCCGCCGCGAGGGCGTCGGCGAGGTCGTCGTAGGCGTCGGCGACGAGCGACGCCAGCAGGTCGTCGCGCGAAGCGAAGTAGCGGTACAGCCCCGGGCCGGACATGCCCATGGAGCGGGCGATCGCGTTGAGCGAGAGCGCGGCGGGGCCGCCCTCGGCGATCTGGGCCAGCGCCAGCTCCTTGAGCTCGGCGAGCGTCTGCGCGCGGAGGCGCTCTCGGCGGGTGGGAGCGGCCGGGGCGGGCATGTCGCAAGTGTAGAGGGACGAGTTGCCGCAACGGCATCTAGCGCTGCGACGCACACTGACACACGTTCGCGGCCTCCGCGCGTGTGGGGTTCGGGGAACCTGCCCGCGGAACGGGGCTTGGTGGGCGGTCCTGCGCGGGTAGGGTCCGGCCATGAGCCTCCCCCTCGCGGTGACCTCGGGCGCCTGGATCTTCATCGTGATCGTCGTCGTGGTGGTCGTCGGGCTGATCCTCACGTCGTACACGCGCCGCGGGTCGGGGATCAACGAGCACCCGATCGACGATCGCTCGGCGGCGCCGGGCTCGACCGGTCCGACCGAGTTCGAGTCCTCCTCGGAGGAGCTGCCCACCAACCGCGGGACCCGCTGACCGCCTTGCCGGAGGGACAGCAGGACCGCGCCGAGCTGCTCGCCGAGCTGCTCGTGGGCTTCGGGGCCAACGTGCAGCCGGGCCAGATCGTCGCCGTGGGGTGTGAGCCGGGCAAGGAGTACCTCGTGCGCGCGATCGCGGCCAGCGCCTACCGCCGCGGCGCGAAGTTCGTCGACGTCGGCTGGTTTGACCCGTGGGTCAAGCGCGCGCGGATCGAGCACGCGGAGGACGCGACGCTCGACTTCGTGCCCGAGTGGTACGGCGAGCGGGTGCTCAGCCTCGGGCGCGAGCGGGCCGCCCGCATCGGGCTGACGGGACCCGTCGCCCCCGGGGTGCTGTCGGACCTCGATCCCGTGCGCGCCGGCCGGGACCGGCTGCCGGCGGTCAAGGAGTCCGGCCAGGTGGTCAACGAGCGCACGACGAACTGGAGCGCCGGCCCCTGTCCCACCCCCGCCTGGGCGAAGATGGTCTTCCCCGACCTGCCGCCCGATGCGGCGCTCGAGCGGTTGTGGGAGCAGATCATCCACGTCTGCCGGCTCGACGAGCCCGATCCCGTCGCCGCCTGGCGCGAGCGCCGCGACGTCCTCGTCGGGGCCGCTCGGCGCCTGACCGACCGCGCCTTCGACGCCCTGCACTACGAGGGGCCGGGGACCGACCTGACCGTCGGCCTCCTGCCCGCCGCCCGCTGGCAGGCGGCCGCCTTCGAGACCGTCGACGGCCTCCAGCACATGCCGAACCTCCCGACCGAGGAGGTCTTCACCACCCCCGATCCCGCGCGCACGGAGGGTCGCGTGCGTTCCACCAAGCCGCTCGTGCTCTTCGACGGCACCGTCGTCTCCGACCTCGAGGTCGAGTTCGCGGGCGGGTCGATCACCGAGCTGCGCGCCTCGGCGGGCGAGGTGACCTTCCGTACGCGGACCCGCACGGACCCGGGCGCCGCGCGGCTCGGCGAGGTGGCGCTGGTCGACGGCGCGGGCCGCATCGGGGCGCTCGACACCGTCTTCTACGACACGCTGCTCGACGAGAACGCCGCGAGCCACATCGCGGTGGGCCAGGGCTTCCCCTTCCTGCTCGAGGACCCGGCCCGCTCAAACGAGTCCGAGATCCACGTCGACTTCATGATCGGCTCGCCCGACGTCACCGTCACCGGCATCACGGCCGGCGGCGAGCGCGTGCCGGTGCTCGTGGCGGGCGACTGGCGGATCTGAGCGGGGAGGCCCGGCCCGATATTCTCCGCCGCCCCAGGAGAGGTGCCGGAGCGGCTGAACGGGCACGACTGGAAATCGTGTGACGGGGCAACCCCTCGTCCGAGGGTTCGAATCCCTCTCTCTCCGCTCGCACCGCGGGTCCGGTCAGCGACAGGGACGTCACGCGCAGGCGCCCCGGGTCACCATGAGACCGGCCCGTCCTCGTCGAAGAACGTTCCCGTGGGGTCGTCGGGTCCGAGCAGCGCGGCTCGCACGACGACCTCCGCGCCCTGCTCGACGGTTCTCGTTCCAGTGAAGCCGTTGAGCGCGGTGGCGGTGAAGCCGGGAGTCACGACGTTGACGCGAAAGTGCGGCAGCGCGTGGGCGAACTTCAGCGTGAGCAGGTTGAGCGCGGCCTTGCTCGCGGGGTAGTCCATGCCCGGGTATCCGTGCTCGTGACGCCCGGGCTCGGCGGTCAGCGTCAGCGACCCGAGGCTGCTCGTGACGTTGACGATGGCTGGGCTCGAGGATCGCTCGAGGAGCGGGACGAAGGCGAGCGTGACGCGGGCGACGCCGACGACGTTGGTCGCGAAGATCGCGGCCATCTCGTCGGGATCGGTGCCCAGGGTCGGGTGCAGGTGGCCACTGATGCCGGCGTTGTTGACGAGGACGTCCAGGCCGCCCGACGCCTCGATCTCCTGGCGGGCGGCCGCGATGGTCGCGTCGTCAGTGACGTCGAGGCGGACGAAGCGACCGCCGAGCTCCTCCGCGGCGGCGCGACCGGCCTGGGCGTCTCGCGCTCCCATCCAGACGTCGTGGCCCTCGGCGATCAGCCGTCGGGCGGTCTCGCGTCCGAGGCCTTGGTTTGCTCCGGTGATGAGCGTGGTCGTCATGCCCGGCACCGTCGCGGCGTCCCGTCGAGGGCACAATGGGTCGCCGCAGGCGGGTACTCGCAGGGCGATCTTCGGGGCGCGGTGCGGTGCAAGACTGCCGGGATGGACGACGATCTCGGAGCCTGCCTGCGTGCGTGGCGTGACCGGCTCGCCCCGGGGGAGGCGGGCCTGTCGTCGGGCGGCCGGCGGCGCGCGCCGGGCCTGCGGCGCCAGGAGGTCGCGACCCTCGCGGGCCTCTCGGT
>CALMNS010000038.1 GCA_937871635.1 uncultured Solirubrobacter sp. | reverse complement strand
GGGTGGGCGGGATCGAGCGGGGCATCGGGCGGCAGCCCCGGCGGCGGCGGGCTCAGCCGGGGCCAGAGGATCACGACGGTGAGGACCGCGAGGAGGCCGGCCGCCCGGGCGACGTTCGTCCAGCGCACCCGGCTGAGCAGTTCGCGAGCCACGTACGGGGTAGCCGCCGGGCGCGTGGGCTCGCCCCCCGTTCGCTACCCTCCACGGCCGCATGACGCTGCCGCCCCCGATCTACGACCTCAACCTGCTGCTCGAATCGGCGCTCGACGAGGACCGCCGCGAGAAGATCCTCGCCGACGTCGAGACGATGATCGTCAACCAGGGCGAGCTGCTCGGTAGCCACGACTGGGGCGTCCGCCCGACGGCCTACGAGGTCCGCAAGCACGCCGACGCGAGCTACCACCTCATCCAGTTCCACGGGGCGCCGCCGCTCCTCGAGGAGCTCAACCGCACCCTGAAGATCACCGACGGCGTGGTCCGCTTCCGCGTGATCAAGCTCAAGCCCGGCACCCCCGCGCCGCCCGAGCAGCGCCCGCCCTTCGCCGCGGTCGGCGAAGACCCCTCCGGCGAGTAGCCCCGCGCTCTCAGGCGAAGCGCTCGGGCGCGGTCAGCTCGCCCCCGGCGTCGCCGGTGTTCAGGGTGCCTTGCGGCTCGATCAGCAGGACGTGCGCCCCGGCCTCGGACCGCGGCCGGTGCTCGACGCCGCGCGGGACGACGAAGAGCTCCCCCGGCCCGAGCTCCACCGTCCGCTCGGGGCCGCCGGCGTCGCGCAGGTCGATCGCCAGCCGCCCCTCGACCACCAGGAAGAAGTCATCCGTCTCCGGATGGGCGTGCCAGACGAAGTCGCCCTGTGCCTTGACCACCGCGAGCTTGTAGTCGTTGAGCAGCCCCACAATCCGCGGGCTGAACGGCTCGTCGATGGCCGCCAGCTTGTCGGCGAGGGAGACAGGGGCCTCCATGCCCGGAGGGCCCTAGAACGGGATGTCGTCGTCCGCCGGGCCGCTCGAGCCGCTCGCGCCCACACCGGCCGGCGCGAAGTCCTGCGTGTCCGCCGGGACGTCGGAGCGCGGGGTGAAGCCGCCGTTCGCGCCGCCACCGCCCCCGCCACCGTCGTCGCGGCCGCCGAGGAACTGGACGTTGTCGGCGATGACCTCGAGCGCCTCGCGCTTCTCGCCCGACTGGGACTGCCACTCGCGCCACTCCAGCCGGCCGTCGATGGCGACCGGGCGGCCCTTGCTCAGATACTGGGCGGCGTTCTCGCCCTGGCGACCGAAGATCGTCACCGAGACGTAGTTGGGCTTCTCCTCCCACTCGCCCGACTGGCTGTTCTTGCGGCGGGTGTTCGTCGCGATGCGCAGGGCGCAGATCGACAGGCCACCCGCGGTCGACTTCAGCTCAGGGTCCCGGGTCAGGTTCCCCGTCAAAATCACTCGGTTAATGTTGGCCATACGAAGGCTCCTCTCTGCCTTAAGTCCGTCACGCTGAGGCGAGTCTAGGTCCGGGACCGGCCGGAACCGCGCCGCAGAGCCGAATGGCACAGAAGCTTTTCCCGCTCGTTGCAGAGTCGTGACGATCCGCGCGCCCGTCGTAGCGAAGGACCCGGACGGCTACACTGCTCGGCCGAGGTCGGCGCGATCGCCCGTGCCCGCGATCTCGCTCGCTCCGACCCAAGCTTCGAGAGGAACGTAGACACCAGTGGCCAAGCAGCGCAGCCGGCCGACCCGCCGGCGTGACACCAAGAAGGGCGGCCCCGGCTCGGGCCGCCGCAAGTCATGCCCGTACTGCCGGGACAAGATCGACCAGGTCGACTACAAGGACATCGCCACCCTGCGCAAGTTCGTGTCGGACCGGGGCAAGATCCGCTCCCGTCGCATCACCGGCGCCTGCCGCCGCCACCAGAACCAGGTGGCGACCGCGGTCAAGCGCGCCCGCGAGCTGGCGTTGCTCCCCTACGTCTCGGGCGACGCGTCCGACGAGAACCGCAGCCGGTCCAAGCGCGACCGCGACCGCGACTAGCGATGCCGCAGGCCATCCTCCTCCAGGACGTCGAGAACGTGGGCGAGCGCGGCGCGGTCGTCGACGTCTCCAAGGGCTACCTCCGGAACTTCCTGATCCCGCGCAAGCTCGCCCAGCCCGCCACGAAGGGCCTGATCGAGACCGCCCGCCAGCGCCAGGTCGCCGCTGATCGCGCGCTGGTCGAGGCCGCCGACAAGGCGCAGGAGAACGCGGCGCTGCTCAACAAGACCGTGCTGACCATCCCGCATCAGGCGGGCGAGGACGGCCGGCTCTTCGGCTCGGTGACCAACCAGGACATCGTCGACGCGATCCGCGAGGCGCGCGGCATCCGGCTCGACAAGCGCAAGGTGCACCTGGAGGAGCCCATCAAGACGGTGGGCACCCAGATGGTCGTCGTCGAGGTGGCCGACAACATCACGGCGACCGTCAAGACGATGGTCGTCGAGCAGAAGTAGCGGGAAGCTCAGCCGCGGCAGCGTCGGCCGAGCGGCACCCCCCGGCGCATCGTCGGGCCGCCGGCCACCGCCAGGGTCAGCCGGGCGCAGCGACGGCGGTCCGTGACCATCCCGCCCGGCCAGCCCGTCCGGCCGGGCTCCCCCGCCGGTGGGCACGCGGTGAAGCGCACCGAGGGGTCGGCTCCGGCCACCCCGCGGGCGGCGACGCGATCCTGGGTCGAGTGCCGGTAGACGAAGCCGACCCGGCCGCGCAGCTCGCGCGGGACCGAGAGGGTCGCCACGACGCCGTCAGGCAGCGTCACCCCAAGCTTGTAGCCGTCGCCCGCGAACCCGTCGCGCGGCGCACCGACGGTCCGTCGGGCGCCGAGGATGACGAGCGGGCCCAGCCGGAGGTCACGTCGCGGATCGACGTCCGTGGTGGCCTCGGTCACCTCGTCGCAGGGCGCCGGCGCCGGCGCCACGGCCCGCGCCTGGTCCGGTCGCGAGTCGTCGAGCGCTCCCGCGAGACCGAGACACGCCGCGGCGGCCAGCAGGAGGAGCAGGAAGGCGCGCCGTGGCACGGCTCCGGAGTATCCGCGCGGTGACCGGCATCCGTCAACCGCGGCCCGCGCCGCTCGACCGTGGGGCGGCAGGTCAGCCCGTGGGCGGTCCGCACTCCTTGCGGTACTCGACCACCTCGAGGTCGAGCTGCGGAGCGTGCACCGGACCGCCGGCGGCGCGCCAGCCCTCGCGCTCGTAGAAGCGCCGCCCGCGGGCGTATCCGGCCGCGGCGAAGAGCCGGCC
>CALMNS010000037.1:2553-2780 GCA_937871635.1 uncultured Solirubrobacter sp. | reverse complement strand
GTGGAGACCAGGTCGTAGGCCTTGGGAAACAGCAGCACCTCCACCGAGGCCTCCAGGTCCTCGACGGTGATCACCGCCCAGATGTCCCCGCGCTTGGTGGTCTTGCGGGTCACGCTGGTGATCATCCCGGCGATGGTGACCATGCCCTCGCTCGGCCCGTCGTCGGCGAGCAGCTCGGCGATCGCCAGGTCGCGCTCGGTGAGCAGGATGTGCTCCAGGCCCTGCAG
>CALMNS010000037.1:0-2543 GCA_937871635.1 uncultured Solirubrobacter sp. | reverse complement strand
GTCCCAGTCGGGGAGGTCGGGCACGGTCCCGGTCAGCACCGGGTCGGTCTCGCCCCCGTCCGCGCCGTCGGACCAGGCCCCGAACAGGTCGTCCTGGCCGTGCGCCTCATTGCGCTTGAGGTCGAGCACGCCGTCGATGGCGTTCTCGTAGACGCTCATCAGGGCCCGACGGGTGTGCCCCATCGACTCGAACGCCCCCGCCTTGACCAGCGACTCGATCACCCGCTTGTTGCAGACCACGAGCGGCACCTGGTCGAGGAAGCCGTGGAAGCTGCCCGCCTTGCCGTGCACGCCACGGGCGCTGACGATGCCGTCCACCACGTTGGCCCCGACGTTGCGCACCGCCTCGAGCCCGAAGCGCGCGAGCCAGTCGCGCGCCTCCGCCTCGCGCCCGGCGCGTGGCCGGTCGCGCAGCGCGTAGGCGACGTTCTGCCACGCGCGGCGGTGCGGGAACAGCGCGTAGTCCTGGAACACGTAGCCGCAGCGGCGCTCCTCCGGCCGGCGGTCGATCCCCCGCGCGGTGTCGAGCCACGTCGCGTCGCCGCAGACGACCCGTCCGGCGTCGGGGTGCAGGAGGCCGGCGGCCACCCGCAGGATCGAGCTCTTGCCGGCGCCCGAGGGGCCGACGATGGCCAGGCAGCGCCCGGCGGGGACGGCGAGCTCCACGTCGAGCCCGATCGGCCCGAGGCGGCTCGCCGCCTCAACGCGCAGCGAGGACACGGCCGGACGGGCCCGAGGCGAGCTTGACGGTGAGAAGGATGGCCGCGGACACCGCCACGAGCACGGCCGACAGGCCCAGCGCGGCGGTGAAGTCGGTGGCGAAGCGCTCGTAGATGGCGAGCGGGACGGTCTGGGTGACCCCGCGGAAGGAGCCGGCGAACATGAGCGTCGCGCCGAACTCCCCGAGCGCCCGCCCCCAGGCGAGCGCGAGCCCGGCGATCAGCCCGGGCAGCGCGGTCGGCACGGCGACGCGCGCGAAGGTGGTCGCCTCCCCCGCCCCGAGGGTGCGCGACGCCTCGAGCCAGGAGGGATCGAGCGCGCTGAAGGCCGCCTCGGCCTGGCGCAGGTAGAACGGGGCGGCGACGAAGGTGAGGGCGAGCACCACGCTGGCGGTGGTCAGGACGATCCGCAGCCCGGCGTCCTCGAGCGAGGCGCCGAGCAGGCCGTTGGGGCCGAGGGCGGCGAGCAGGCCGATCCCGGCGACGGCGGGCGGCAGGACGAGCGGCAGCTCGACGAGGGTGATGACCAGGCTGCGCCCGCGGAAGCGCCGGGTGGCCAGCCCGTAGGCCGCCGGGGTCCCGACCAGGACGATGATGGCCAGGGCGAGGGCGCTGGTCCACAGGCTGAGGACGAGCGCGTCAAGCGCCGCGGGGTCGTCGAGCGACGCCAGGAGGTCGCCGGGACCCGTGTCGACGAAGATGGCGACGATCGGCAGGAGCAGGAAGACGAGCGCGACGGCGAGCGCGGCGAAGAGCAGCGGCGGGAACCAGCGGGCCTGGGTCACGGCGCGGGCGGCGGCCCGAAGCCGCTCGCCTCGAGCGCCTGGGCGCCGGGCCCGTCGAGCAGGCCGTCGACGAAAGCGCGGCCGCCCCTCGGGTTCGGGGCGTCCTTGACGAGGGCGACGCCGTACTCGACGGTCGGCCCGATCCGCTCCGGGAGGGCGATGGCGCGCAGCCGGCCGCCGGCGGCCTCGACGTCGGACCGGTACACGAAGCCGGCGTCGACCGCCCCCTGGGTGAGCTTGCCGACGACGCCGCCGACGTCGGGCTCCTCCGAGCGGACGTTGGCCAGGATCGCCGCGGACCGGCCGGGCGGCAGGCGCTCGAGCACGGTGCGGGTGTAGTCGCCGACGGGGACGCCCTCGGCGCCGACGGCGAGGGAGGTCCCCTTCGCCGCCAGGTCGTCGAGCGAGTCGACCCGGTCGCCGTCCTTCGGGACGGCGAGCACGAGCTCGTTGGTCGCGAAGCGCACCGGCCGCTCGACGAGCCCTTCGGCGAAGAGCCGGTCGGGGAGCTTGGTGTTGGCGGCCGCGAAGACGTCGGGGGCGACGCGCTGCCGGATCTGGGCGGCCAGCTCGTCCGAGCCGGCGAACGAGAAGCGCACGACGCCGCCGTCGAACGCCTCGCCGTACTCCGTGAACGCCGTCTTGAGCGAGGCGGCGGCGGAGACGACGACGGGCCGGGCGGCCGACCCACCCGCGGCGGACTCGCCGGCGGCGGGGTCCGGGTCCGACCCGCAGGCGGAGAGCCCGAGGGCGGCGGCCGCGAGGGCGAGGGCGACGGCGGTGCGGATCATCGGGCGGCTCCTGCGTCGGTGAGGTCGTAGGCCGGCAGCCCGCCGGCCCGGTCGCGGAAGGCGCTCGCGGCGAGCAGGTCGACGAGCCGCTCGATCCCCGGGTGGGCGGTGAAGCGCTCAGGGACCCAGAGCTCGACGTCGTGGACCTCGAGCGCGGTGAAGTCGAGCCCCAGGGCCACGGCGGCCGGCTCGCTGGCCACCGCGGCGCCGCCGTGCTCGAGCGCGGAGCGGGCCGCGTCGAGGTGGCC
>CALMNS010000036.1 GCA_937871635.1 uncultured Solirubrobacter sp. | reverse complement strand
GGCAGCAACTGCCTGATCGCGCAGGACGTGTTCGTGCCCGAGCACCGGGTCATGCTCGTGCCGCCGGCGGTCGACGGTGAGTACCTCAGCGAGCACCTGGAGACCGAGCCGCTCTACCGGTCCGCGTTCGTCCCCGTCCTGGCGCTGATCCTGGTCGGCCCCCAGCTGGGCCTGGGCAGGGCCGCCTTGGAGTACGTGATGAGCAAGGCCGCGGCCAAGCCCATCCCCGCCACCTTCATCACCTCCCAGAGCAACTCGGTCGGCTTCCAGCTGCAGATCGCCGAGGCCGCGCGACTCATCGACACGGCCCACCTGCACGCCTACCGCGCCGCCGCGGACATCGATGAGGCCGCCGCCCGCGGCATCTACCCCGACTTCGCCACCCGCGCCCGCGTCCGCTCCGACACCGGCTGGGCTGCTGAGTGCATCACCAGGGCCATCAACACCCTGATGTTCGCCCACGGCGCCGGCTCCTTCGCCGAGGTCAACCCGTTGCAGCGGATCTGGCGTGACTCTGCTACCGCCGCCCGGCACAGCGCCGTCAACCCCCAGGTCAACTACGAGATCTACGGCAAGGCGCTGCTCGGCGTCGAAGAGAACATCACCCCCTTCATCTGAACGGCGAGGCCGGGCCGTCCCGCGTCGAGCGGCTCACGACTTCCCACAGGTTCCGCCACCACTGCTGCCCTGTGACGGTAGAAGACAGGAACACCTCAACCAGCAACCCGTACTCAGAAGGGCACTTACTCCATGGCAGCACCAGACGCGGGATCCGAGATCGCGCTCGTCAACGGCCGCATCCACACGATGGACTCCTCGGACACCGTCGTCTCGGCGGTCACGATCCGCGACAACAAGTTCGCGGTGATCGGGGGCGATCGCGACGAGAGCAGCACCGAGCGCAGGCAGGTCGTCGACCTTGGGGGCCGCACCGTGATCCCCGGCCTCATCGACAACCACAACCACATCATCCTGCTCGGCCTGCGTCCTGGCCACCACACGCCGATCGAGACGGCCACATCGTTCCAGGACATCGCCGCGGTCTACCGCGATCGAATCCGCGCCGCGCCGCCGGCCGCGTTCATCACGAGCATCGGCGGCTTCAACCCGGTGCAGTTCGCCGAGAAGCGGCTGCCGACCCTGGCGGAGCTCGATGCGATCGCGCCGCAGAACCCCGTCTACATGCAAGTGGCGTTCACCGGCCCGGCCACGACCAACACGGCCGGCCGGGACTTCCTCGTGAGCAAGGGCGTCGCGGTCGGCCCCGACGGCTCGATCGCCCCCGACGCGCCGACCGTTGCGGCGCTGACCGCACTGCGGGCGGTGCAGACGTTCGACGACAAGAAGCGCGGCACGCTCGATGCGATGGCCTACTCAGCGGCGCTCGGGGTGACGTCGAACTTCGACATGGGGGGCTTTCTGATCCCCGGATCACCCGACCACGAGGACGAGTTCGCGTTCGACGGGGCCGCGGGCTGGGATCCGTACACGGCGTACGACCCGCTGCTCGATCTGCATCGCGACGGGCTCATGACAGCGCGCATCCGAGTCTTCTTCCTCAGCATGGACAACGCGCTCGCACTCCCGATCCTCACGCGGCGGGTCAACAACGCGTTCCGCGAGTTCGGGGACGACTGGCTGCGGATCTCAGGCCTCGGCGAGTTCATCAGCAACTGGCCGGTCTTCGGCGAGGTGACGACGCCAGCAAACTATCCGGCAGCGATCAGCAAGGTGGCCGAGCGTGGCTGGATCTACCAGCAGCACACGTTGTCCTCGGCCGAGGACGACGTCGCGATCACCAGTTGGGAAGAGCTCAACACGCGAATCCCGATCGCGCCGCTGCGCTGGTCGATCGGGCATGCGCTAAAGATCACCCCGGCGGACCTCGCGCGCCTCGAAGCGCTCGGCGGAGCCGTTGCGCCCCACGGCATCCCTTACCTCGCGGGGACGCCCGATGACAGCGGACCGCCGTACCGGACGATCGTCGACAGCGGTGTCAAGGTCGGCGCCGGCTCAGACAGCGCGCAGATCTCGACGTTGAATCCGTGGCTCATGCTCTACTACATGACCACTGGCAAGAACAGCGCAGGCACGCTGATCAACGCCGGGCAGACGCTGACGCGCCATGAGGCGCTGCGCCTGTACACGGCCGAGAACGGTTGGTTCGTCAAGGAGGAGGACAAGATCGGTTCGATCGAGGAAGGCAAGCTCGCTGACCTCGTGGTCTTGGACGACGACTACTTCTCGGTCGACGATGAGGCGTTGAAGCAGCTCGGCTCAGTCCTGACGATCATCGATGGACGCGTCGTCCACAACACCGGAGTGCTGCGGGTGCCCGGCGAGTGAGGTGAACTCGGAGGCGTCGCCAGCGGCGACTGTCGGCGCCTCCACGGACGGGCTCGTCCCCGTGATCTCGATCAGCCGTCAGTAGGCGGTCTGCGGCTGTCGTGCTGAGTCCGCTGTGCGGGGACGAGCTCACGGATCACGGCGGCATCCGGGACGTTTCTGCGCCTCTTGCGCTGGAGAAGGGCTCGAGCCCGTGTGAGCCACCGGCTCCACCGGCTCTGCGCACGTGGACGTGATCGGCCCTCGTCAACGGACGATCACGCTCAACTGTGGAGAGCCGCTTGACCGGGGTGAGGACCCCGATGCCGGCGCCGATGCAGCCCTTGTGGGCCAGGACGGGGATCCGGTCGGGCTGCGAGGGCGCGGTGTGCGGGTACAGGTGCGGCAGGGCCGGCTCGTGCCATGAGCCGGGGCGCACCGCGCAGATCCAGCGCGGGCGGCCAGCCGGGTCAGCGGTGACCTGGGTGTTGCCGCTGAAGCGGTGGTGCTCGCCCGAGTACCAGGGTGTCGTCGCCGCGTTCGGTGTGCCCGGCGACCCGGTTGGTGGGCACCGAGGTGCCGTCTAGGCACAGGTACGCCAGACCCTCAGCGCGGGCGTCGGTGAGGACGGTGGCCAGGTCCGGGGCGCGGGCGGCGATCCCCTCCACGCCCTCGTCGCGGTACCGGTAGGCGGTCGCACCGGACACCCCTCGGCGGCCAGGTCGTGGACGCCGGCGCGGTGGCGCAGCCACCGCAGCACCTTCCACCACCTGGGCGTGCACGGTGGCGGCTCGCTGCCAAGGGCGGGCGCCGCTGGTGCGTCGGGCGGCACCGATCCCAGGCGGTCACCGCCTCCAGCACGGGCGCGGAGACGTCGAGGCGGGCACGATGGGACACAGCGGGCTCCCGGGCAGGTGAGAAGGGGTCTTCAGCAAGAACCACCCTGTCCCCGGGAGCCCGCTCCCGCTCCCTGACCAGCACCGACGCGATGAGCACCCCTGGTGCCGTCAAGCCGCTGGTGAGAAGACCTCACTGCTCACCCCCGGACGGGTCCCGGTGTCGATCTCCTCGCGCTCGACCCGGTTGCGCAGCGTCGACCGGGAGATCCCCAGCACCACCCCGACGTGGTTGCGAGCCGTCTTGCACGGCTCCCCGAGACCACGGACCCGGTCGAAGTGAACGCACCGCCCGCGCCCGCGTCTCCTCGTCGTCCTTCCCCGGCGCACCCATCGATCGAGTCTCCTCGCCGGATGAGCGCCCCCGGCGAAGTCAGGACGCTTCAGCCACCACCTGCTCCCGACCACCGCGGTCCTGGCCCTGGTCGCCGCGGTCGCCCACCGAACCCGGGGCTTGACACAGCTCCGGTGATCAGGAGCCACCGCCACCGGCCGGGGGAGGGGCCGAGCAGGTCCAGGGCCTGGTCCGCGGTCGTCCCGTTCAGGGGCAGGGTCGATGCCTGCGCCATCGTCGCTTCGGTGGGTGCGGCGGCGAGCGCCCACGCCGGGGCGACGGCGCGCTCAGCCTGCCCGAGCGTCGGCAGGTCCTGGCGCTCCTGCAGCGCGACGACCCGGTCGCCCACGGCCCACCCGGTCACCGCCTCCCCGAGCGCGTCGATCGTGCCGGCGATGTCGATGCCGACCCCGTGCTGCTCGGCCGGACCGCGGCCCCGTGCTGGACGAGCGCGCCGACCCGCACCATGACGTCGGTGGGGTTGACCGCGGCTGTCTCGACCCTGATGAGCGCCTCACCGGGCCCCGGTTCGGGCACCACCGCCTCGACCACGACGAGGGCCTCCGGGCCCCCGAGCTCCCTGATCACCACTGCGCGCACGACTGCTCCTCGTCGCTCGACGACACCACCACGCCCGGGCCGATCGACCCGTCCCGGACGAGCCCGGCGTGGGCGGCGCTGGCCGGACGCCGTCGGTGGAGTGCGCGCCGCCGTGGTCCTGGCAGGACCTCCCAGGGGGCGGTGGGGGAGCGCACACTCATCAGGTGGCCAACCCCCTCGGTGAGTTCCTGCGCGCCCGACGGGCCCGCCTCTCGCCCGCCGAGGCCGGGGTGCCGGGAGGTCTGACGCCGCGGCGGGTGCCCGGGCTGCGCCGCGAGGAGATGGCTCAGCTGCTGGGCCTCAGCGTCGACTACTACGTGCGCCTGGAGCAGGGCCGGCGCGCGAACGCCTCCGACGCGGTGCTCGACTCCATCGCCCGCACCCTGGGGCTGACCGGCGACGAGCGCCGCCACCTGCTCTCCCTGGCGGCCGCCGCCCGCAGC
>CALMNS010000035.1 GCA_937871635.1 uncultured Solirubrobacter sp. | reverse complement strand
TCCCGGAGGCGATCCTCTCCGGCGACCCGCTGCCGGAGCCCCCGCCGCTCCGGGCCCGCCGCGCGGCGCGACCGGCCGGCCGGCGCCCGAAGCTCGCCTCGCTGTGGGGGCGCTGACGCGTGTCGCCGTTCTGGATCTGGGTGCAGGTGGCGATCGTCGTGATGGTCCTGGCCAGCGCGGTGATCGCGGTGACGAAGCTGCTCTAGTGGGCCACTAGAGCCCCCGGGAGCGGTACGGCGTGCCGAGGCGGAGCCAGGCCCACAGGCTCGGCCGACCGTGGCGGCCGCCGCTCGCCTTCCCCTCGCCGGTGGGGCCCCGCAGGAGGCCGACGGGCGGCGCCGGGCGCTTGCCCGAGGAGTAGTACCGGGAGACGATGGTGAGCACGAGGTTGGCGATCGGCCGCGCGAAGGCCCAGCCGAGCTCGATGATCCGCGCCTCGCCGCCGACGGTGAACTCCGCGCGGGGGGCGATGGCCACCGCCACGAGCGCCCGGGCGATCGTCTGCGGCGAGTAGAGGTCCGGCGGGTTACGGACCTGGATCGGGCCGGCCGCGGAGAGATGGTCCCAGAGCGGCGTGTCGACCGCCCCGGGGCTGACGATCGAGATCGTCACGGGGCTCTGCTTGGCCCGCAGCTCGACCCGCAGGGAGCCGAGGAACCCCCGCAGGGCGTGCTTGGCGGCGGCGTAGGAGGCGAGCGTCGGCAGCGGGACCTTCCCCATGATCGAGCCCGTCGCCACGATGGCGCCCTGGGAGCGCTCGAGGTGCGGAAGGGCGGCGCGGATGACGTTGACCGCGCCGGTGAACGTGATGTCGAGCGTCCGGTCGAAGTCCTCCGGGTCGACCTCGTCGAAGGAGCCGTAGAGCATGGCCGCGGCGTTGGAGACGAGCACGTCGAGCCCGCCCAGCCGCTCCACCGCCTCCTCGACGGCGGCCTCGAGCGCCGGGCGGTCGGACACGTCGGCGGGGACGACGTGGACCCGGCCCCCGTAGGCGCGCGCCGGCTGCGCGGCGACCTCGAGGCCCTCGCGGCTGCGGGCCAGGAG
>CALMNS010000034.1 GCA_937871635.1 uncultured Solirubrobacter sp. | reverse complement strand
ACCTTGACCTCGTTGGCGTAGGCGACCACGCCGCCCAGCGCCCAGGCCGAGGAGCCGCCCCGGGCGGTCAGCCGCGCGGTCATCAGGCCGCCCGTGCACGACTCGGCCACCGCGACCGTGCGGGCCGGCGGGCCGGAGAGCAGCGCGACGACCTGGTCGTCGACGGTCGACCCGTCGAGCGAGTAGAGCGTGTCGGGGTGCCGCGACCGGATGCCGGCCTCGAAGGCGGCGTAGGCCGGGCCGGCGCCCGCTCCGAAGACGGTGACCACCTCGATCTCGCCCCGCCGTAGGCAGGTCGTCACCTCGAGCTCGGCGAGCGGCACGCCTTCGCGCTCGAGCACCCGCAGCGACTCGGCGATCTCCGACTCGGGGATCCCGAAGAGCCGCATGATGCGCTGCTCGAAGGACCCGGCGCCGGCCAGCGCGGCCGCGAGCGCCTCGGTCTCGAGCGCCGCGCCCCACATGGGCTGCAGCTCGCTCGGCGGCCCGGGCAGCACCACCACCGTCGGGCCCGCGCGGCCCTCGGCCGGGGCGACGACCAGGCCGGGAGCGGTGCCCACCGGCTCGAGGACCGTGGCCCCGGCGGGGACGAGCGCCTGCTTGCGGTTGCCGGCCCGGACGGCGGCCTGATCGAGGTCGGGCCAGCGGGCGGTGAGTCGCTCGAGGATGACGGCGATGCGGCCCTCGAGCGCCTCGTCGTGGACCATGTCGCGCCCGGCGAAGGCACCGACCACCTCGGCGGTCAGGTCGTCGGCCGTGGGTCCGAGGCCCCCGCTGGTGATGATCACGTCGGCGCCGGTGCCCGCCAGGAAGTCGAGGGCCGAGCGCACGTCGGCGGGCCGGTCGCCCACCACCACGGTGTGGGAGAGCTCGACGCCGCGCTCGCGCAACCGCTCGGCGAGCCACGGCCCGTTGGAGTCGGGGATGATCCCCGTGAGGACCTCGGTGCCCGTGACGACGACCCCGGCCCGCGCGCTCATCCGCACTCCGGCCCGGCGGTCGCGGCCAGGCGCCGCGGCCGCTGGCGCGGGCGGATGTCGTAGGCGACCGGCTCGTCGGTCTCGGGCACGCCGTAGGTCCGGGCGCCGATCTGCATGCGGACGTTCCCGTTGCCGAAGGTCACCCGGAAGCGCCGCCCGACGAAGCGCCGCGTGCGAGACGACAGGGTCTGCCCGTCGATCAGGGCCCGGCCGGTCCGCGAGACGAGGCAGACGTAGACCGCCGCCTCGGGCACGATGCGGACGCCGACGGTCCGGCGGCTCGCGCCCGAGCCCGAGCCCGAGCCCGCACCCGAGCTGCGCCGGCGGCTGC
>CALMNS010000033.1 GCA_937871635.1 uncultured Solirubrobacter sp. | reverse complement strand
GGGCCGAGGGCTTCGTCTGGCCGGAGGACCCGGGCTTCTTCTACCGCTTCGGCGTGCGGCGCAACCCGCGGACCCTGGCGGGGGTCGGGCACGGCGGGCGCATCCTGCTCGTCACGATCGAGGGCCGGGCGCCCGGCTACAGCGTCGGGGCGAGCTTCACCGAGAGCGCGGGAGTCCTCCGCGCCCTCGGCGCGCACGACGCCGTCAACCTCGACGGCGGCGGCTCGACCGGGCTGACCGTCGGCGCCCGGTTGCTGACCCGGCCCTCCGACGACGCCGGGGAGCGGCCGATCGGCGACGCCCTCATCCTCGAGCCGTGAACCGGCGCTCCGGCCCCCGCGCCGCACACACTGCATCACCCCCGGCTGGTAACATCAAGATTGCATGCCGCTTATCCAGATCCGGAACGTTCCTGAGGACGTGCATCGCACGCTGAAGGTGCGGGCGGCCGAGGACGGTCGCACGCTCTCCGACTACGTGCTCCGAGAGCTCGAGGAGCTCGCCCGCCGCCCGACCATGGCCCAGGCGATCGAGCGTCTCGAGGCGCTCGAACCGGTGCCACTCGAGCCCGGAGAGGCCGCGCGGATCATCCGCGAGGGGCGCGAGCGCCGCACCTAAGGCGATGGTCGCCGACGCCGCGGCGATCGTCGACACCCTCGTCGCACCGCGGGCCGCTACCGGCCGCGTCCTGCGTACGCAGCGCCTCCTGCACGCCCCCGACCTGGTGGGGCTCGAGACGCTGCACGCCCTCCGTGGACTGGTGCGCGGCGGCAAGATGAGTCGCGACCGCGCCGCGCGGGCGTCGGAGATCTTCGCCGTGATGCCGATCGTGCGCCATCGGCACGCTCCGCTCGAGCCGCGGGTCTGGGCGCTGCGCGAGCGGATGAGCGCGTACGACGCGGCGTACGTCGCGCTCGCCGAGACGCTCGACGCACCGCTCCTGACCGCGGACCGGCGGCTTGCCCGAGCCGCGGCCGGGCTCATCGAGATCATCGTCCCCGCCTGACGCCCGCGTCCGCTCAGAACGGGAGCGCCAGCTGGCCTCCGGGCATCTCGGCGCCGACCTCGGCGGCCACGGGCTCAGACGGCCGCTCCTCGAACGCCGCCATCCGGACACCCACGAGCCGGACGGGGCGCTCGGGCGCGTAGGCGCGGAAGAGCTCGAGGACGACGGGGACGACCACCTTGGCGTCGTTCGTCCGCTCGGCGACCGACTTCGCGCGGGTCACCGTCGTCCAGTCGTCGAGCCGCACCTTGATGGCGATCGTGCGCCCGCGGACCGCCTTGGCGGCGAGCTGCTCGCACAGCTCCTCGGCCATCCGCACGAGGACGGCCTCGAGCTCCGCGTGGTCGGCGATGTCCTCCGGGAACGTCGTCTCGTTCGAGCGCGACTTGGCCGGCCCGGAGACGGGCTCGACCGGCGCCTCGTCGTGGAACTCCGCCCGCCGGCGCAGGTAGCGCCCCTGGCGCTCGCCGAACGTCCGCGCGAGCTCGTCCTCGGGCGCGGACTGCAGGGCGCCGATCGTCGCGTAGCCGAGCTCGGCGAGCCGGTCGGCGGTCTTCGGGCCGATGCCGGGGATGAGCCGGGGCGACCGGCTCGCGAGCCGCAGGCACGCGTCCTCGCGGCCGAGCACCACGAAGCCGCGCGGCTTGTCGAGGTCGGAGGCGACCTTGGCCACGAGCCGGTTGGGGCCGACCCCGACCGAGATGACGATGCCCGTCTCGCGCTCGACGTCGGCGACCAGCGTGCGCAGCACCCGCAGAGGCTTCTCGCAGCCGGTGACGTCGGCGTAGCCCTCGTCCATGCCGACGACCTCGACGACGTCGAGCCGCGAGCGCACGAGCGCCCACACCTCGCGTGACTTCTCGCGGTAGGCCGTGAAGTCGGGCGGGATGAAGACCGCGTCGGGGCAGCGGCGCCGCGCGAGCGACGCCGGGCTGGCCGACCCGATCCCGAAGCGGCGCGCCTCGTAGGAGGCGGTGGTGACCACGGCGCGCGGGCCGGACCCCGCGACGACGACCGGCTTGCCGCGCAGGTCGGGCCGGCGCAGCAGCTCCACGGAGACGTAGAAGGCGTCGCAGTCCAGGTGCGCGACCACGCGCCGCGGGGGCGGGGCGATCGTACGTTCGCTCACCCCGCCCAGCCTACGTCGCCCTGCGGCGTCCGGCTACGCCAGCGTGCGGACCCCGAAGATGAGCGCCTTGCGCTCCATGTCGAAGAAGATGTCGCCGCCGCCGGAGAGCCAGTCGAACAGGTTGTCCGCGTCGTCCTCCGTCGGCCGCAGGACGTACTCCTCGGCTCCCTGGTCGAGGATGAGCTGGAAGACGTAGTTGCCGGGCTCGTTCGGACCGTTCTCGGTCCAGTTGGGCTGCCAGCCGGTGACCTTGCGAACCTTGATGACCTGCTCGGTGGTGGACATGGCCCCGCCCCTACCCGGGGTCATGCGCCCGCGCGCGGGAGCCCGACCCTCCCCGTCGACTATGGCGTGTCGCCGCGCCCGGAATCCGGACGGTCGGTGCGGTCGGCGACGATCCGCACGTCCACCTCGGGCAGCGCGCGGACGAGGCGCATCGGCAGCGCCTCACCGAGCCGGCCGAGCCCGCGCGGCGGGGGCGGCGCCCCGAGCAGGATGTAGGTCGTCCCCCGCTCCCGGGCGGTCCGCACGGCCGCCTCGGCGACATCGCGGTCCGCCTCGACGATCAGGTGGGCACCGAGCACGGAGGCGATCCGCCGCAGGCTCTCGAGCCGCTCGCGCTCCGCGGCGCCGGGCGCCGACTCCGGATCGCGGACGACGAGGACGTCGAGCCCGGCGTCGAGCCGCCGGGCCGAGCGCCACGCCCGCCGGACGACCCGCTCGTCTCGCTCGTCGAGCGAGACGAGGGCCAGCAGTCGCTCGGCGATCGGCCGCGGATCGGCGACCGCCCCGAGCAGCCGCTCCTCGCGGGCGCCGAGCGGCTCCCGGGCCACGAGCCGCTTGGCCTCGACCTCGTCGGCGACCTGCCGCAGCGCCACCTCGCGCAGCGCCTGCAGGTTCTCGAGCTTGAAGAAGCCGTTGAGCGCCGCGGCGATCCGGTCGTGCCCGTAGACCTTGCCCGCCCGCAGGCGGGCGACGAGCGCCTCGGGCGTGAGGTCGACGAGGACCACCTCGTCGGCGGTGGCCAGCACCGCGTCGGGCACGGTCTCGCGCACGCGGACGCCGGTCAGCTCGGCGACCTGGTCGTTGAGCGACTCGAGGTGCTGGACGTTGACGGTCGAGTAGACGTCGATCTCGGCGGCCAGCACGTCGGCGATGTCCTCGTAGCGCTTGGCGTGCTCGACCCCGGGCGCGTTGGAGTGGGCGAGCTCGTCGATCAGGCAGAGCTCGGGACGCCGGCGCAGGATGCCCGGCAGGTCCATCTCCTCGAGCGTCGCGCCGCGGTACGGGACCCGCCGCCGCGGCACCACCTCCAGCCCGGAGGCGGCCCCGGCGGTCCCGGCCCGCCCGTGCGTCTCGAGCAGGCCGATCACCACGTCGCGCCCCGCCTCGGCCTCGGCCCGGCCCTCCTGGAGCATCCGGCAGGTCTTCCCGACTCCCGCCGCCATGCCCAGGAGGATCTTGTAGCGCCCGGCCATCCGCGCCGCACCCTAGGCACCGCGGGAGCGCCCCGCACGACCTTGACGCGATCTTGACGGCGCCGGGGCACACCTTCACGCCGCCTTGACGGCGGCGGTCGCAGAGTGCCGTCTCATGGACATCGTCTCGATCGGCGCCGGCCTCCTCGTCTTCGCGCTGCTGCTCCTCCTCGTCGAGGGCCTCGACCGCGTATGAGCGCCGCCGAGCTGGTCCTGCTGGTGGTCGCCGTCGCCCTCTTCGGCTACCTCGTCTTCGCGCTGCTGCGGGGAGAGGACCTCTAGTGAGCGCGAGCGGCTGGATCGAGATCGCGATCTACGTCGCCGTCCTCACCGCGCTGACCCCGGTGATCGGCGGCTACCTGGCCGGGGTCTTCGAGGGGCGCGTCGCCTTCCTCGGCGCCGTCGAGCGCCCGCTGTACCGCCTGCTGCGGGTCGACCCGCAGGGCGGTCAGAGCTGGCGGGCGTACGCCCGGACCGTCCTCGTGTTCAGCGCCCTGTGCTTCGTCGTCCTCTACGCGATCCTGCGGACCCAGACGATCCACCCCTTCAACCCGCAGGAGATGTCCTCGGGGACGTGGGACGTCTCCTTCAACACCGCCGCCTCGTTCGTCACGAACACAAACTGGCAGTTCTACGGCGGCGAGACGACGATGACGTACTTCTCGCAGATGGCCGGGCTGGCCGTGCAGAACTTCGTCTCGGCCGGCGTCGGCATCGCGGTGCTCATCGCGGTCATCCGCGGGTTCGCCGCCCGCTCGGGGTCGTCGCTCGGCGTGTTCTGGGTCGACTTCACCCGGGCGATCCTCTACGTGCTGCTGCCGATCTCGATCGTCGGGGCGCTCTTCCTGGTCTCCCAGGGGGTCATCCAGAACCTCTCGGCCTACGCCAGCTTCTCGACCCTCGCGGGCGGTGAGCAGACGCTCGCGCTCGGGCCCGTGGCGTCCCAGGAGATCATCAAGGTGCTCGGGACGAACGGCGGCGGCTTCTTCAACGTCAACGCCGCCATGCCGTTCGAGAACCCGAGCGGGGTGACGAACTTCTTCCTGATGCTGATGATCCTGCTCATCCCGGCGGGGTTGACGGCGACCTTCGGCCGGATGGTCGGCTCGCGGCGCCAGGGCTGGACGCTCTACGTCGCGATGCTGCTGATGTTCTCCGTCGCGGTGGCGGTCGTCTACGTCGCCGAGGCGAACGGCTCGCCGGCGCAGCAGCTCGCCGGGATCGAGGGCGGGAACCTCGAGGGCAAGGAGACCCGCTTCGGCATCGGCTCCTCCGCCCTGTTCTCGGCGATCACCACGGTGGCCTCCTCGGGCGCCGTCAACGCGGCCTTCGACTCCCTCACCGGCATCGGCGGCCTCGTCCCCATGGCGAGCCTGTCCACGGGCGAGGTCATCTTCGGCGGCGTCGGCTCGGGGCTCTACGGGATGCTCCTCTTCGTCCTGCTCGCCGTCTTCCTCGGCGGGCTGATGGTGGGCCGCACGCCGGAGTTCCTGGGCAAGAAGATCGAGCAGCGCGAGATCAAGCTCGTGGCGATCGGGACCCTCGCGGTGCCGTTTCTCGTCCTCGCCTGCACGGCCTTCGTGATCGGCACCCCGATCAACGCCCCGTCGGTCTACAACCCGGGACCCCAGGGGTTCTCCGAGACCTTCTACGCCTACCTCTCCCAGGCCAACAACAACGGCTCGGCCTTCGCCGGCTTCACGGGCTACTCCCAGCCCAACGGAACCAACGAGGGCGCCTCCGGGATCTCGTGGGCCGACGGCCTCGGCGGGGTGGCCATGCTGCTCGGGCGCTTCGGTCCCCTGCTCGTCGCGCTCGCGGTGGCCGGGTCGCTCGCCGGCAAGCGGGTCTCGCCCGCCGGCCCGGGCACGATGCGCACCGACACGGGGACCTTCGTGACCCTGCTGGTCGCCGCGATCGGGCTCGTCGCGCTCCTGACCTTCGTCCCCGCCTTCCTCCTCGGCCCCGTCGTCCAGGGCCTCTCCGACCAGCTCTTCTAAGCGAGCGAGCCCATGCGCAACGACCTCATCTCCTCCGCCCTGGCCGTCGTGGTCTTCACGCTGCTGCTGGGGCTCGCCTATCCGCTGGTGGTGACCGGTCTCGCGCAGGTCGCCTTCCCGAACGAGGCCGGCGGCTCGCAGCTCACCCGCTCCGCTTCGTCGGCGGCTCGCGGCGAGCGCGCCGGCGAGGTGGTCGGCTCCCGCCTCATCGGCCAGGACTTCCGGGGCCGGCCGCGCTACTTCCAGTCGCGCCCGTCGGCCACGCGGCACCGCGCGGACGCGACCTTCTTCAACAACCTCGGGCCGAACTCCCGGGCCCTCAAGGACCGCTTCGACGCGAACGTCGCCCGGTACGTCCGGCGGGAGGGGGTGCCGGCGTCCCGCGTGCCCGCCGACGCGGTCCAGTTCTCCGCCTCGGGGGTCGACCCCCACATCTCCGAGGACAACGCCGCCATCCAGGCCCGCCGGGTCGCCCGGGTCCGCGGCGCCGACCTCCCCCGGGTCCGTGCCCTGGTCGCCGAGCACACCGACGGCCGCGGCCTCGGCGTGCTCGGCGAGCCCGGCGTCAACGTCCTCGAGCTCAACCTCGCCCTCGACCAAGCGGGCTCCCGGTGACCGATCCGTCCTCCAGGTCCCGGTTCGACCCCGCGACCCTGCGGCCGGCGCTGCTCGACGCGGTCAAGAAGGTCGACCCGCGGGTCCAGTTCCGCAACCCGGTCATGTTCGTCGTCGAGGTCGGTGCGCTGATCACGACGATCGCCTGGCTCGTCCAGCTCTTCGGCGGCGAGCCCATCGGCGGCGGTACCCAAACGACTTCGTCGTCGGGCACAGGCGAGTCCGACCCTGCGTGGTTCGCCTTCACGGTCGCCGTCTGGCTGTGGCTCACGGTGGTGTTCGCCAACCTCGCCGAGTCGCTGGCCGAGGGCCGCGGCAAGGCCCAGGCCGCCTCGCTGCGGGCGATGCGCACCGAGACCACCGCCACGCTGCGCGACGGATCGGCCAAGTCGGCGAACGACCTCGCCCGCGGCGACGTGGTGGTCGTCGTGGCCGGGGAGGCCATCCCCGGCGACGGCACGGTCGTCGAGGGCATCGCCTCGGTCGACGAGGCGGCGATCACCGGCGAGTCGGCGCCCGTCATCCGCGAGGCCGGCGGCGATCGCTCGGCGGTCACCGGCGGGACCCGGGTGCTGTCGGATCGGATCGTGGTCGAGATCACCCAAGAGCCGGGCCAGTCCTTCCTGGACCGGATGATCGCGCTGGTGGAGGGCTCCTCGCGGCGCCGCACCCCGAACGAGATCGCGCTGAACATCCTGCTCGCCGGGCTCACCATCATCTTCCTCGTCGCGGTGGTCACGCTGCGCCCGTTCGCCGAGTACGCGGGGACCGACGTCTCCGTGGTCACGCTGATCGCGCTGCTCGTCGCGCTCATCCCGACCACGATCGGGGCGCTGCTGTCGGCGATCGGCATCGCCGGCATGGACCGCCTCGTGCGGCGCAACGTCCTCGCCCTCTCCGGGCGGTCGGTGGAGGCGTCGGGCGACGTCGACGTCCTGCTGCTCGACAAGACGGGCACGATCACCCTCGGCAACCGCCAGGCCGCGGCCTTCGTGCCGATGCCCGGGGTGTCTGAGACCGACCTGGCCGAGGCGGCGCAGATGTCCTCGCTCGCCGACGAGACTCCCGAGGGTCGCTCGATCGTCGTCCTGGCCAAGCAGTACGGGATCCGCGAGCATGCGTTCGCGGGCGAGCACCAGCCGGAGTTCGTCCCCTTCACCGCCCAGACGCGGATGAGCGGGATCGACTACGACGGCACCCGGCTGCGCAAGGGCGCCGGCGACGCGGTCATCCGCTGGGTCGGCGAGGAGGGCGGCCAGACGCCACCCGAGCTCTCCGCCGAGCTCGACCGCGTCTCGCGCCGGGGCGCCACGCCGCTGGCGGTCGCCCGCGACAGCCAGGTGCTCGGCGTCATCGAGCTGCGCGACGTGGTCAAGGAGGGCATGCGCCAGCGCTTCGACCAGCTCCGCGCGATGGGCATCCGCACCGTGATGGTCACGGGCGACAACCAGCTCACCGCGGCGAAGATCGCCGAAGAGGCGGGGGTCGACGACTTCCTGGCCGAGGCGACGCCCGAGGCCAAGCTCGCGCTGATCAAGGAGCAGCAGGCCACGGGCCGGCTCGTGGCCATGACCGGGGACGGCACCAACGACGCGCCCGCCCTCGCCCAGTCGGACGTCGGCGTGGCCATGAACACCGGCACCCAGGCGGCCCGCGAGGCGGGCAACATGGTCGACCTCGACTCGAACCCGACGAAGCTCATCGAGATCGTCGAGGTCGGCAAGCAGCTCCTGATCACCCGCGGGGCGCTGACGACCTTCTCGATCGCCAACGACGTCGCCAAGTACTTCGCGATCCTCCCGGCGATCTTCGCGGCGACCTACGCCGTCGGCGGCTCGGCCACAGGGCCGCTGGACCGGCTCAACGTCATGGACCTGGGCACCCCGGAGTCGGCGATCATCTCGGCGATCGTCTTCAACGCCCTGATCATCCCGCTGCTCGTCCCGCTCGCCCTCCGCGGCGTGCGCTACCGGGCGATGGGCGCGACCGCCCTGCTGCGGCGCAACCTGCTCGTCTACGGGCTGGGCGGCCTGATCGCCCCCTTCGTCGGGATCAAGCTCATCGACCTCGTCGTCCACAACCTGCTCGGGGCGTGACAGCCGGCGGGCGCGAGCGTGGCCGTGCGCCGTGGCGGCGGCTGAGCCCCCGTCGCCGGGCCGGCAAGGTGCGACACCCGGTGTTACACTCCCTGGGTGCCGACCACCCGACGACGCCACGCCATCACCGAGACGCCGAGCGTGCAGGCTGCACTGGACGATCTGCGGCGAGAGACCGGAACCGACCGGGTGGAGCTCGGCGAGCTCGTGGTCCTCGGCGCGCGCGAGAAGCTTCTCCGCCTCAGAGCGGAGCGCGACGACACGGCCGCTCTGCGTCGGCGGCTGGCCGACCGGGTCCGACTCGGCCAGGTGCCCGCTGACCGCTCGGCCGCCGACGAGGTCCGCCGGAGCGGCTGGGCGCGCCCTTGACCGAAGTCCAACTGCTCGACAACTCGGCCTGGGTGCGGCTCGCCGACCCAGGCCTGCCCGCTGGACGGACCACCGCGATCGCGGGCGCCCTCGAGGCCGGAGCGCTCGCCGTCTGCCTCCCGTTCCTCCTCGAAGCCGGGTATTCCGCGCGGAACGCCGACGAGCTTGACCTGCTCCTCGAAGAGCTTCGGTCGCTGCCCTGGTTCCACGTCGACGAGGACGTCGAGCGCCGCGCCCTCGCGGCGCAGAGCCAGCTCGCCCGCGTCGGGCACCATCGCCTCCCGCCGGTCGACCTCATCATGGCCGCCATCGCGGATCGACATGGCCTCGGCATCCTGCACTACGACCGCGACTACGACGTGATCGTCGAGCGAACCGACCTCGACTTCGACAGCGTCTGGCTCGCCCCGCGCGGCTCCCTTTGACTCAGGCGTAGGCTTCTGGTCGAGCATGCCGCCGACGGAGCGACCCCGCGAGCGGACCCTCGCGCGCCTGCGCGACGGCTACGCCTGCGGTGACCTCGGGACGGCCACCTTCGACCGGCGGGTCGACGCGGCGCTGCGGGCCGGGACGCACGACGAGCTGCGCGGCCTGACCGCCGACCTCCCCGCCAC
>CALMNS010000032.1 GCA_937871635.1 uncultured Solirubrobacter sp. | reverse complement strand
GCCTGCGCCAGCTCGACGCCCACCGGCCCGCCACCGAGCACGAGCAGCCGGCGCGGGACGGCCCTCATGGCCGTCGCCTCGCGACTCGTCCAGATCCCGTCGATCTCACGCAGCCCGGGAATCGCCGGCACGATCGGATCGGCGCCGGCCGCCACCACGACGTGCTCGGCGCGGTGCGGCACGCCGCCGACCTCGACCACGCCCGGTCCGGCCAGCCGGCCCGTCCCGCGCAGCAGCGCGATCCCCGCGTCAGCGAGCCAGCGCTCCTGCCCCGCGTCGGAGTACTCCGAGACCATGAAGTCGCGCCACGCGAGCGCCGCCTCGACGTCGACCTGCGCGCTCGCCGCCGCGTCGCGCGCGGCGTGCACCGCCTCACCCGGCCGCAGCAGCGTCTTGGACGGGATGCACGCCCAGTACGAGCACTCGCCCCCGACCAACTCGGCTTCGCGGCGGCGCAGCGGTGACGGCTCGGACTCAGGTCTGCAGAGACGCGGAGCCGGCAGGGGCCGCGTCAGGATCGCGAACCCACTCGGCCAGGACGCGCTCGAGGTCGTCGAGTCGCAGCGGCTTGGTGAGGTAGTCGTCCATCCCGGCGGCGATGCACCGCTCGCGGTCGCCGCGCATCGCGCTGGCGGTCATGGCGATGATCGGGGTCCGCGTGCCGGGCGCCTCCTGGCGGCGGATCTCGCGGGTGGCGTCGTACCCGTCGAGGATGGGCATCTGGCAGTCCATGAAGATCGCCGCGTAGGTGCCCTGGGCGGCCATCGCGACGGCCGCGACCCCGTCCGGGGCGATCTCGACCTCGAAGCCGCGCTTGCGCAGCGTGATCGTCGCCACCGCCTGGTTGACCGCGTTGTCCTCGGCGAGGAGCACGCGCAGGCCCGGGACGTCCGCCGCCGTCGCGGCCGGCTCGCTGGCCGTGCCGGCCACGAAGCCGGGCTCCGCGTCGCCGCCCAGGAGCTGCGCGATCGCGTCGAGCAGGCGCGACTGGCGCACCGGCTTGGTCAGGAAGGCGTCGATGCCCGCCAGGCGGCCCGCCTCGGACTCGTTGCCCCCGGAGGTGAGCAGGAGCATCGGCAGGCCCGCGAACTCGGGATCGGCGCTGACCCGGCGCGCGAGGTCGACGCCGCTCATCCCCGGCATGTTGAAGTCCAGGAGGAGCACCTCGTGACGCTCGCCGCGACGCGACGCGGCGCGCATGCGGCGCAGCGCCGAGGCGCCGTCCTCGGCGGTCTCGGGGCGCATCCGGGCCGAGCGCAGCTGGTGCTCGAGGATCTCGCGGTTCGTGGCGTTGTCGTCGACGACGAGGATGCGCACGTCGCTGAGGTCGTGGAGCGCCTCGGTGGGCGCGGGCTCGCGCGCCTCGCTGAGGAGGAGGGTGAACCAGAAGGTGCTCCCCGCCCCGGGCTGCGACGCGGCGCCGATCTCGCCGCCCATGCGCTCGGTCAGCCGCTTGCAGATCGCGAGGCCGAGGCCGCTGCCGCCGAAGCGGCGCGTCGTGGAGCTGTCGGCCTGGGTGAAGGACTCGAACAGACGCGGCAGCGCGTCGGGAGCGATCCCGATCCCGGTGTCGCGGACCTCGAAGCGCACCTGCGCCTCCCCTCCCTCGCCCGGCTCGGAGCGCACGCTGAGGACGATCTCGCCGGTCGCGGTGAACTTCACGGCGTTGGCGATCAGGTTGGTGAGGACCTGCCGCACGCGGGTCGGGTCGCCGTGCACGCACGGGGGAAGGTCGCCGCCGACGTCGACGACCAGCTCGAGCCCCTTCTCGTGCGCCCGGGCGCCGAACAGCTCGCCGACCGCCTCGGCGGTCTCGCGGACGTCGAAGTCGATGAGGTCGAGCTCGATCCTGCCGGCCTCGATCTTCGAGAAGTCGAGGATGTCGTTGATGATCGTCAGCAGCGCCTCGCCCGACGCGGTGACCGTGTCGGCGTAGCCCCGCTGCTCGGCGTCGAGCCCGGTGTCGGCGAGCAGGTTCGTCATGCCGATCACCCCGTTGAGCGGCGTGCGGATCTCGTGGCTCATCATGGCTAGGAACTGCGACTTCTGACGGGACGCCTCGAGCGCCTGGTCGCGGGCCACGACGAGCTCGCTCGACATGAGGCGCAGGTGGGTCACGTCGTGCGCCGTCGCGTAGACCACGCCGGCCTCCGGGTCGGGCCGGGCGCGCCAGGCGAGCCAGCGGTAGGAGCCGTCCCTGCAGCGGTAGCGGTTCTCGAAGTCCAGCGTGTCGGCGCCGCCGTCGAGCGCTTGCATCTCCGCGAGGGTGGCGTCGACGTCCTCGGGATGGACGAAGTCGAGGAACGGGCGCTCGAGCAGCTCCTCGAGCGGCCACCCAAGCATCTCGGTCCAGGCCGGGTTCAGGCGCCGGAAGCGGCCCTCGAGGTCCGCGACCGCGAGCAGGGCGATCGAGACGGTGAAGAAGCCGTCGAACTCCTTGCGCGCCGCGTCGGCCTCGGCGCGGAGCCGGCGCTCGCGCTCGAGCAGCCGGACCTGCTCGCGGTTGAGCAGGGCGGCGCGGACCAGCAGGGACGCGCCGACCAGGGCGACACCCGCGGCGATCGTGAGCCGGGGGACCACCTCGCTCCCGTCGACGACGAGCTCGAACTGCACCACCACGAGGCCGACGAGCGTCAGCCCCGGGAGCACCCCGGCGAAGCGGCCCTGCTCCGGCGCGGGCGCGGTGACCCTGCGGACGAAGCAGGTGCCGAGCGCCATGGCGGCCAGGCCGAGGCTCCAGACCAGGTCGGACGGATGACGACCGGCGACGTAGGTGCCGTCGAGCAGGGCCGGGCACCAGAAGATGAAGCCGACCGCCTCGAGGACGAAGCCCGCGACGATCGCGATCGCGCCGGGGTTGCCGCGCACGCGCAGGCGCCCGCTCGTGACGAACTGGAGCACCGCCAGGGCGCTCGTGACGTAGAGGACGGGATAGGCCAGGGCCGAGCCCTTCTCGGCGGTGCTCAGCGGCGAGGCGACGAGCTTCGTCCACACGAGCGCGGCGACCAGGGCGCACACGGCCGCGGCCAGGGGAACGATCTCGACCGCCATCGCCGACCGCCCGGAGCGCGGCTCGCCGCCCATTCGGTAGAGCCCGGCCGCGGTGAACCCGGCGAAGGCGTACCAGCCGAGGTCGGCCAGGTTCGGCGTGGCGGGCGCGTCGACGAAGAGCCATAGCACCCAGAGCGCCTGCCCGAACGCCCAGCAGGCCGCGCCGATCAGCAGGAGCGTCCAGGCCGGCCGCGCGACCGAGGCGGCGTGCCGCCGGGCGGCCAAGGCGATCACGCAGGCCGTCGCGAGCGCCATCCACCCGCCGTTGACCACCCAGCCCTGCACGCGGCCGGTCAGGAAGTAGGCGACGACCGTCGCGGACAGGCCTGCGATGCAGAGGAGGGCGACCGCGCCGGTCACGGACCTCGCTCGACGGGTGGTTGGCGACGGCATCCGCTGACCTATCGGCAGGTCGCGCCGATCCGGCAAGCAATCCGGCAAGCAATCCGGCAAGCTCGGTTCGCGCCGGGCGCGCGGGCGCATCATCATCTGCGGGCGGATGAGCCATGCCACCGAGGACCAGAACCGCCGCCTGCTGCGGGCCCGCGACGCGATGGACCGGACCTACGCGCAGCCGCTCGACGTCGCCACGCTCGCGCGGACGGCGTACATGTCGGAGGCGCACTTCATCCGCACCTTCCGCCAGACGTTCTCAGAGACCCCGCACCGCTACCTGCAGCGGCGCCGGGTCGAGCGCGCGATGTTCCTCCTGCGCCAGACGGACCGCAGCGTGACCGAGGTCTGCCTCGACGTCGGTTTCATCAGCCTGGGCACCTTCAGCCGGACGTTCCGCGAGATCGTGGGCGAGTCGCCGAGCGCCTACCGCAAGCGCAGCGGGCCGACGGAGGCGGTGCCGAGCTGCTTCACGCGGGCGTGGACGCGACCGAGCAGTTTCGGAGAAGCGGGCGCGCCGCCGCCGGTTTAGCGTCGCGACCATGTTCAACGCCATCACCCATCACTCCATCTACGTCCTCGACCAGGACGAGGCGCTCGACTTCTACGTCGGCAAGCTCGGGATGAGCGTCGCACAGGACGTCGACCTGGGCTTCATGCGCTGGCTGACGATCGCCGTCCCCTCCGACCCGGGCCGCGAGGTCCTGCTCGAGCTCCCGGGCCCTCCGGCCACGGACGAGGCGACGGGCGCGCAGGTCCGCGACCTGCTGACCAAGGGCGCGGCCGGCCTCGCCTTCATCCTCAGCACGGACGACTGCCGCGCCACCTACGAGGCGCTGCGGGCGAGGGGCGTCGAGTTCACCGAGGAGCCGACGGAGCGCCCCTACGGCGTCGACTGCGCGCTGCGCGACCCGTTCGGCAACCAGATCCGCATCACCGAGCCGGCCCCGGCGGGCGCGCCGACGCCGACGCCCGAGGAGATGGCCGAGCACTTCGGCCGGTGAGCCGTTGGGGCGGTAGTGGCCCGCGATGGTCGCGCGGGCCGCTCCCGCCGGGGCCTCAGGCCACCGGCGCGGGCACCGCGAGGGTGGTCGAGACGG
>CALMNS010000031.1 GCA_937871635.1 uncultured Solirubrobacter sp. | reverse complement strand
CGCCAGGCCCGTCGCCTCGGCCACGCCCCAGGCGTCGGCGCCCGCTCCCGTGCCGACGACCAGCAATCCGGCCATCTACAGCCCGACGGCGTCCCGGGCCTTGGCGACCAGCTCGAAGTGGCGCACGAGGAGCACGGCGACGACCGCCGCGGCGATGCCCCCGACGGTGATCAGCGCGGAGGAGACCGGATGCAGCTTGGCGTGCGCCCACGCCTCCTGGGCCTTGTGCTTGAAGGAGTCGAAGAAGCGCTTGGCCCACGCGAACTCGGTCGACCAGATGTAGAGCCCCAGCAGGACGGGCGGGATGGTCAGCGGGCCGGGGAGGACGGCGAGCGCGAACCCGGCGACGACGCAGAGAAGGCCGGCGACGAAGACGCCGACCCGGTAGAGCTGCCCGAGGCCCGGCTTGGTGCGGATCCGGTCGCGGAGGCTGCCGCGCGGCGCAGGCGCAGCCTCGCCCAGTGCCTTGTCGGCCGCATCGCCGGAGGTTCGGTTCGTCTCGCTCACCCGGTGAGTCTAATTGACCATCGAAGTGGCAACATGCCCGCCAAGCCACCGGGAGGAGAGCCCGTGCTCGAAGGTCTCATGCAGGACGCCCAGCTGACGGTGGGGGAGATCCGCCGCCGGATGGCCCGCTGCTACGGCGACCGCGAGGTCATCACGCTCCAGGAGCCGCCCGCGCCTCCCGTGCGCGGCACCTACGCCGAGGTGGCCGAGCGCGTCGAGCGGCTCGGCCGCGTCCTCGAGCGCCTGGGCGTCGAGCCGGGCGAGCGCGTGGCCACCTTCGGCTGGAACTCCCAGCGCCACTTCGAGCTCTACCTCGCCATCCCGAGCTTCGGTGCCGTCCTGCACACGGTCAACATCCGGCTCTTCCCGGAGCAGATCGAGTACATCGTCGGCCACGCCGCGAACCGGGTCGTCTTCGTCGACGACTCGCTCGTCCCGCAAGTGGCCAAGCTGGCCCCTCGCCTGCCGGGCGTCGAGCACTTCGTGATCATGGGCGACGGCGACGACGGCGGGCTGGGCCGGCGGGCGCAGGTCTCCCGCTACGAAAACCTCCTCGACGAGGCCGAGGCGGGCGCCTACGACTGGCCCGAGGTCGACGAGCGCCAGGCCGCCGCCCTCTGCTACACGAGCGGCACCACCGGCAACCCGAAGGGCGTCCTCTACAGCCACCGCTCGGTGTCGCTGCACTCGACGGCGGTCTGCATGGCCGACGCGGTCGGCCTCTCGGGCGAGGACCGGGTCATGGCCATCGTCCCGATGTTCCACGTCAACGCCTGGGGCCTGCCCTTCGCCGCGGCGATGACCGGCGCGGGGCTCGTCATGCCCGGCCGCTTTGTCGCCGCCGCGCCGCTCGCCCGGGCGATCGCCCAGGAGAAGGTGACGCTGGTGGCCGGCGTGCCGACCGTCTTGGGCGACCTCCTGCGCCACGCCGACGAGCAGAAGCCCGACTTCTCGAGCCTGCGGGGCGGGATCTGCGGCGGCGCCGCGGTCCCCCGCGGGCTGATGGAGGGCTTCGAGCGCCACGGCGTTCGCCTGCTGCAGGCCTGGGGGATGACCGAGACGAGCCCGCTGTGCACCGTCGCCCGCCCGCCGGAGGCGCTCGAAGGCGAGGACCACTGGGCCAAGCGCGTCACCCAGGGCCGGATCATGCCGTGGGTCGAGCTGCGCATCACCGGCGAGGACGACGACGAGCCACGCGACTGGGACGGCGTCCAGACCGGCGAGATCCAGGTCCGCGGCCCCTGGATCGCCTCGCGCTACTACGAGGACCCGTCGGGCGACGCCCAGTTCACCGAGGACGGGTGGCTGCGCACGGGGGACATCGGCTCGGTCACCCCGGACGGCTTCGTCCAGATCACCGACCGCGCGAAGGACCTGATCAAGTCGGGCGGCGAGTGGATCTCCTCCGTCGAGGTCGAGGGCGAGCTCATGGAGCACGACGCCGTGCTCGAGGCGGCGGTGATCGCCATGCCCGACGAGCGCTGGACGGAGCGCCCGCTCGCCTGCGTGGTGCTCGCCGAGGGGGCGGAGGCCGACCCGGTCGTCCTGCGCCGCCACCTGGCGAGCCGGATGGCCGGCTGGCAGGTGCCCGACACCTTCGCCTTCATCGACGAGGTGCCCAAGACCAGTGTCGGGAAGTTCGACAAGAAGGTGCTGCGCAAGCGGCTCGCCGACGGCGAGCTCGAGACGGTCGGAGGGAAGAGCCGTGCCTGAGCACACGTACGACTACGTCATCGTCGGGGCGGGGTCGGCCGGCGCGGTGCTGGCCGCGCGGCTGAGCGAGGACCCCGACGTCTCGGTCTGCGTCCTGGAGGCCGGGCCGCCCGACACGGTGGAGAACATCCACATCCCGATGGTCTTCGGGTCGCTGTTCAAGACCCAGGTCGACTGGGACTACTCGACCGCCGCGGAGCCGTTCTGCGACGGGCGGCGCATCTACCTGCCGCGCGGCAAGACCTACGGCGGCTCGAGCTCGCTCAACGCGATGATCTACGTCCGCGGCAACCGGCTCGACTACGACGACTGGGCGGCCGGCGGCGCCGAAGGCTGGTCCTACGACGACCTGCTCCCCTACTTCAAGCGGGCGGAGGACCACTACCGCGGCGAGGACGAGTTCCACGGGGCGGGCGGCCCGCTCTCGGTCTCCGAGGGCCGCTCCAAGAACCCGATCACGGCCGCCTTCGTCGAGGCGGGGCAGCAGGCCGGGCTCGCCTACAACCCGGACTTCAACGCGGCGACGCAGGACGGCATCGGCCTCTACGACCTCACCCAGCGCGGCGGCTACCGCTGCTCCACCGCGCTCGCCTACCTGCACCCGGCCATGGAGCGGCCGAACCTGACCGTCATCCCCTACCTGCGGGCCACCCGCGTGCGGTTCGAGGGCACCCGGGCGGTCGGCGTCGAGGGGCTGCAGCTCGGGCAGACGAGCGAGTACCGGGCCGAGCGCGAGGTGATCCTCTGCGGCGGGGCCTACAACTCGCCCCAGCTGCTCATGCTGAGCGGGGTCGGGCCCGCCGAGCACCTCGCACTGCGCCAGATCGAGGTCGTGCTCGACCACCCGCAGGTCGGGCAGAACCTGCAGGACCATCCCGCCGTGGGCGGCGCCTGGACGACGGACCAGCCCGTCTCGCTCCTCGTCGCCGCGCTGCCCGACACCGCGGCCGAGCACCTCGAGGCGTTCACCCAGAACGGGCACGGGCCGCTCACCTCGAACATCGGCGAGGGCGGCGGCTTCTTCCGGACCCGCTCCGGCCTCCCGGCGCCCAACGCGCAGTTCCACGCCGTGCCGGTGATGTTCATCGAGGAGGGGCTCGCCGACCCGCCCGACCACGGGATGCTCCTCTCCGTCTGCCTGATCAAGCCCGACAGCCGCGGCGAGGTGACGCTGCCCTCCGCCGACCCGACGGCCAAGCCGGTCATCCGCCACAACTACTACGCGGCGGAGTCCGACATGGCGCAGATGGTCGAGGCGATGGGAACGGTGATGGACGTCGCCGGGCAGGAGGCGCTGCGGCCGTTCGCCCAGACGCCGTTCATGGTGCCGGCGTCGGACTCCGACGACGACGTCCGCGCCCACATCCGCAGCAAGACGCAGACGATCTACCACCCGGCGGGGACCTGCGCGATCGGCACGGTGGTCGACCCGGAGCTCCGCGTGCAGGGGCTCGAGGGCCTGCGGGTGGTGGACGCCTCGGTCATGCCGACCGTCACCCGCGGCAACACGAACGCGCCGACCATCGCCATCGCCGAGCGCGCCGCCGACCTGATCCGGGGCGCCGCGTCGCTGCGGGCGAGCGCGGGGGCGGAGGCCGCCGCCGGCTGACTACGCCGTCTTGGACTTCTCCTTGGCGCTCGGCTTGTCGCGCGCGGGCAGCTTGATGTCGCGCTCGGCCCCGGGGACGCCGGCCTCGATCTGGTTGGAGCGCTCGCGCTCGGCGTTGAGCTGGGCGCCCAGGAGGATCGCCTGGTTGGTGATCCATAGCCACACGAGGAAGCCGATGATCCCGCCCAGGGTGCCGTAGGTCTTGTTGTAGGAGCCGAAGTTCGCGACGTAGAGGCCGAACAGCAGCGACAGGACGACCCACACGATCACCGCGACGAGCCCGCCCACGGTGATGAACTTGTAGCTCGGGATCTTCGCGTTCGGCGCCGTGTAGTAGAGGAGCGAGATCAAGAAGGCCACGAGCAGCAGGAGGACGGGCCACTTGGCGATGGAGTAGATCGTCACGGCGGTGTCGCCGAGCCCGATGGCCGAGCCGATCGACTCCGCGAGCGGTCCGGAGGCCACCACCAGGACGGCGGAGATCGCCAGCAGCATCACGCAGATGAAGGTGACGAGCATCTGCAGCGGGCGCAGCTTCCAGAACGGGCGGCCCTCGTCGACCTCGTAGATCACGTTCGAGGCCCGCATGAAGGCCCCGACGTAGCTCGAGGCGGACGACAGGGCGAGCAGGATGCCGATGATCAGCCCGATCCCGGCGCCCCCGCGGTTGGAGGTGACCTGCTCGATCGGGCCCTGGAGGGCCTGGGCGCCTTCCGGCGCGATGTCCTGGACGATGTCCGTCAGCGTCCGCGTGACCGTCTGCGGATCGCCGAACAGCCCGACGACGGAGACCATGGCGATGAGCGCGGGGAAGATGGAGAGCACCGCGTAGTAGGTGAGCCCGGCGGCGTAGTCGCCGAGGTTGTCCTCCTTGAACTCCTTAAAGGTCCGCTTGAGCGTCGCCCCGGTACCCGCGTCGCGTTCGTATCCCTGCTTCTCGAGCTCCGCCATTGCCCGCCCCTTCCCAGGCGGACCCGGGAGGGAAACGCCGCGGCGGGGTACCCAAGGGTTCGTGCTGACCGCGCTGCTCTACGGGCTGGCCGCCTCGAGCGCCCTGGTGATCGGGGCGGGCCTCGGATCGCGCTTCTCGCCGACGCGCACGGTGACCGGCGTCCTGCTCGCGTTCGCGAGCGGCGCGCTGATCTCCGCGCTCGCCTTCGAGCTCTTCGAGGACGCCTTCGAGCTCGGCGGCGCCCTGCGCTCGGGGCTCGGGCTGCTGGCCGGCGCGGCGGCCTTCGTGATCGCCAACACGCTGCTCGACCGCCACGTCGCCGTGGACGACGCGGAGGAGACGGGGGAGCGGGGCACGGCGGCGGGAGGCGCGCGCTCGGGCGTCGGCTGGGCGCTGCTCGCCGCGGTCACCCTCGACGGGGTGCCGGAGAACCTCGCGCTCGGCGTCTCGCTCGTGGAGGGGGCGTCGCTCACCCTGCTGGTGGCCATCTTCTTCTCGAACCTCCCGGAGTCGCTGGTGGGGGCGGTGACCATGCGCGAGGAGGGCCGCTCCGTCCGGGCGGTGCTCACCATCTGGACGGTCTGCGCGATCCTGCTCGCCGCCTCGGTGGTCCTGGGTCGCGGCGTCGCCTCCGGGCTCTCGGACGAGGTGCTCGCCGTCGCCCTCGGCTTCGCGGGCGGGGCGGTGCTCGCGTCGCTGGCCGACACGCTGATGCCCGAGGCCTTCGAGCACGGCCGTCCGTTCAACGCCTTCGCGACCGCCGCGGGCTTCTTCGTCTCCTTCGTCCTCGCCGGGTAGGCGCGACCCGCCGAGCGCCGAGCGCCGAGCGCCGAGCCGGCGGGCCGGGTGCTTGGGCGTGGGCGTCCTCCCGCAGCGCTGCGGTGTTGAGGCGGACCGGAGGTCAACGGCGCTCGGGTGACGGGGGAGGGGAGGGGGCGGCGTCCGTCAGGCTGACCAGGTGGCCGGATGGCGGACGTGGTTCGTCTGACGGACGGCACCAGCGTCCGCCCGCCCGCGCCCGGTCTGCTCGCCGCCCTCCCTGGCGCCGTTGCCCTCCCCCGCGCCGTTGCCCTCCCCCGCACCGTTGCCCTCCGGCCGCGCACCGTCGGATCACGCGTTTAGCCCAGGCCGGACCCGGCGGTGCGCAGCGAGCGCCCGGGGGTCCGCTCGCCCAGCCCGTAGGTGGCCGGCAGCGCCACGTCGTCGCGCAGGCGGGCGAGGATCGCCTCGGCGAGCGCCGGGCCGTGCTTGAAGCCGTGCCCCGAGCACCCACCGGCGAGGATGACGGCTGGGTTCTCCGGATCGCGGCCGACCAGGAACTGGCGGTCGGGGCTGTCGGTGATCATGCACGGCGAAGCGG
>CALMNS010000030.1 GCA_937871635.1 uncultured Solirubrobacter sp. | reverse complement strand
TCCCCGACGAGCCGACCGCCGCCCTGGACCCGACCGCCGACCTCGCCGCGCTCGCCGAGGCCGGGATCGACCTCGACGACGTCACGGACACGCTCCTGCGCGACGGCATCGCCGCCTTCGTGACGCCGATGAACAAGCTCCTCGACGGGATCGAGCGGCGGCGCGAGGCGGTGGTCACCGGCCGCCCGGAGACGATCGACGCCGATCTGCCGCCCGAGCTCGAGGCGCCGCTCGCCGAGCGGGCGAGGGCGGCGGCGCAGGCCGACGTCGCCCGCCGGATCTGGCGCAAGGACCCGACGCTGTGGGCGCCCGAGGGCACGCCCGAGGTCGCCGACCGCCTGGGCTGGCTGACCATCGCCGACAAGATGCTCGAGGACGCCTCGCAGCTGCGGGAGTTCGCCGAGGAGTGCGTCGCCGAGGGGCTCACCGACGTGGTGCTGCTCGGCATGGGCGGCTCGAGCCTCGCCCCCGAGGTCTTCCGCCGCTCCTACGGGGCGGTCCCGAACGCCCTCCGGCTCCACGTCCTGGACTCGACCGAGCCGCTCGAGATCGCCGCCGTCCGCGACTCGATCGACGTGGCGCGCACGCTCTTCCTCGTCTCCACCAAGTCGGGCGGGACGATCGAGACCCGGACGCTCTTCGAGTACTTCCACGGCTTGCAGCCCGACGGGCGCCACTTCGTGGCGATCACCGACCCCGGCTCCTCGCTGCTCGAGCTCGCCGACGAGCACGGCTTCCGCCGCGCCTTCGTCAACGACCCCGACATCGGCGGGCGCTACTCGGCGCTCTCCTACTTCGGCCTCGTGCCCGCCGCGCTGGCCGGCGTCGACATCGAGGCGGTGCTGCAGGCGAGCGCCGTGGCCGAGCAGAACTGCGCCGACTACGCCGAGCCCGAGGGCAACTCGGGACTGTGGCTCGGCCTGGCGCTCGGCGAGCTCGCCCGCCAGGGGCGTGACAAGCTCACCTTCGTGGTCGACGCGCCGATCGCGTCCTTCGGCGTCTGGGTTGAGCAGCTCATCGCCGAGTCGACCGGCAAGGAGGGCAAGGGGATCCTGCCCGTGGCCGACGAGCCGCTGCTCGGCTCAGAGCACTACGGCCCCGACCGCGTGTTCGTGCACCTACGCGACGCCGAGGCCCCGGACCCCGAGCGCGAGGCGAAGCTCGCGTCGCTGGCCGCCGACGGGCACCCGACGCTGACCCTGAGCGTCGCGGGCGTCGACGACCTCGGCCGGCTCTTCTTCTTCGCCGAGTTCGCCACCGCGGTGGCCGGCTGGGTGCTCGGGATCAACCCGTTCGACCAGCCCAACGTCCAGGAGGCCAAGGACAACACCCAGGCGGTCCTCGACGAAGGCTCGCCCACCGACCTCGACGAGGGCGAGCTCGCCGCGCTGCTCGACGGCCTCGCCCCGCCCCACTACCTGGCCATCATGGGCTACCTGCCGTACTCAGACGCGGTGGACGCGGCGGTGAGCCGGCTCCGGGAGGCGATCGTCGCCCGGTACCGGGTCGCCACCACGTTCGGCTACGGCCCGCGCTTCCTGCACTCGACGGGCCAGCTCCACAAGGGCGGGCCCAAGACAGGGCGCTTCCTCCAGCTCGTGCACGACTCCGAGGCCGACCTCGAGATCCCGGGCCGTGACTTCGGCTTCCGCACGCTGATCTCCGCCCAGGCCGACGGCGACCTCAAGACCCTCGGCGCCCACGGGCTGCCCGCCGTGCGCATCCGCCTGGCGGCCGGCGACCTCGCGGCGTCGATCGACCAGCTACGCGAGAGGATCCAGGCCACCTGATGCAGATCGGCTTCATAGGGCTCGGCAAGATGGGCGGGAACATGGTGCACCGCATACAGCGCGACTCCGAGCACACGTGCGTCGCCTTCGACTTCGACCCGGGGAAGGTCGCCGAGGCCGAGTCCCACGGGGCGAGCGGCGCGGCCTCGATCGAGGAGATGGTCGGCCAGCTCGAGGCGCCCCGCGCCGTCTGGGTCATGGTCCCGGCGGGCGACCCGACCGAGGCCACCGTCAAGGCCCTGGCCGAGCTGCTCGAGCCGGGCGACCTCATCGTCGACGGCGGCAACTCGAACTTCCACGACGACATCCGCCGCGCCGGGGAGCTCACCTCGCGCAACCTGCACTACGTCGACGTAGGTACGAGCGGCGGGATCTGGGGCCTCGACACGGGCTACTGCATGATGGTGGGCGGCCACGACGAGGGAGTCGCCCGCCTCACGCCGATCCTCGACGTGCTCGCCCCGCAGCCGGCCGACGGGGACCCGTTCGGCCCGGGCTGGCGCCACTTCGGGGCGCCGGGCGCGGGCCACTACGTCAAGATGGTCCACAACGGCGTCGAGTACGGGCTGATGCAGGCCTACGCCGAGGGGTTCGAGCTCATGCACGGCTCGCGCTTCGACATCGACCTCAAGGAGGTCGCCGGCCTCTGGAACCGCGGCTCGGTGGTCCGCTCCTGGCTCTGCGAGCTGGCCGAGCTGGCCTTCGAGGCCGAGGGCAACGACCTCGAGGACCTGCGCGGCCACGTGTCGGACTCCGGCGAGGGCCGCTGGACGATCTTCGACGGCATCGACCAGGACGTCCCCACCCCGGTGATCACCGCGGCGCTCTACGCGCGGTTCTACTCGCGCGGTCACGGGGACTACACCCACCGCATGCTCGCCGCGCTGCGCAACCAATTCGGCGGCCATGCGGTCGAGCGCTCGGCGGGGGCGGGCTGATGGCGGTCCAGACGGAGCCCAACCCGCTGATCGCCGGCCTGGAGCGCTTCCCGGTCCCGCCGACGACGCTGGTCATCTTCGGCGCGACCGGGGACCTGTCGCGCCGCAAGCTCCTGCCGGCGCTCTACAACCTCGCCCACGAGGGGTCGCTCCCCGAGCGCTTCAACCTGGTGGGCGCCTCGCGTCGCGAGCAGTCCGACGAGGAGTTCCGCGCCGAGGCGAAGGAGGCCATCGAGTCCTTCTCGCGCCGCCCGCCGGACGAGCACGTCCTCGAGGGGCTGCTCGGCCGGATGAGCTACCTCAGCGTCCCGTTCGACGACCCCGCGGGCTACGAGCGGATCGCCGCGCGGCTGCTGGAGCTCGACGACGAGCACGGCGCGCCGCTCAACAAGGCGCACTACCTCTCCGTCGCGCCCGAGTACTTCCCGGTCATCATCTCAAAGCTCAAGGAGCACAAGCTCAACTACTCGCGCGAGGTCGACGTCCGGGTGGTCATCGAGAAGCCGTTCGGGACCGACCTCGCCTCGGCGCAGCAGCTCCAGGAGGTGGTCTCGAGCGCGTTCCGCGAGTCGCAGGTCTTCCGCATCGACCACTACCTGGGCAAGGAGACCGTCCAGAACATGCTGGCCCTGCGGTTCTCGAACCTCATGTTCGAGCCCGTGTGGAGTCGCTCCTACATCGACCACGTGCAGATCACCGCCGCCGAGGACCTCGGGATCGGCTCGCGGGCGGGCTACTACGACGCCTCGGGCGCGTTGCGCGACCTCGTGCAGAACCACATGATGCAGCTGGTCACCCTGCTGTGCATGGAGCCGCCGGTCTCCTTCGACGCCGACAAGGTCCGCGACGAGAAGGTCAAGGTGCTCGACGCCATGCGCGCGCCGACGGCGGAGGAGGTCGTCCACTCGACCGTCCGCGCCCAGTACACGGGCGGGACGGTGGCGGGGGAGGAGGTGCCCGCCTACCGCGAGGAGGACGGCGTCCCCGATGACTCGCGGACGGAGACCTACGCGGCGCTACGCCTCGAGGTGGAGAACTGGCGCTGGGCCGGCGTCCCGATCGTCCTGCGCACCGGCAAGCGCCTTGCCCGCAAGGTCACGGAGATCGCCGTGATGCTCAAGCCGGTGCCGACCACCGCGTTCGGGGGCCACGAGGGATCGGTCGGCGCGCAGCCGAACCAGATCGTCATGACCCTGCAGCCCAACGAGGGCGTCTCGATCTCCATCGGCGCGAAGATCCCGGGCACCCGGCTCCGGATCCGCCCGGTGAACATGGAGTTCAACTACGGCACCTCGTTCATGTCCCAGTCGCCCGAGGCCTACGAGCGGCTGATCATGGACGCCATGCGCGGGGAGGCCACCCTGTTCACCCGCGCGGACGAGGCGCTCGGGCAGTGGCGCATCATCGATCCGATCCTCTCCGCCTGGAAGGACGCCGACTCCGAGCCGCTCGAGAGCTATGAGGCCGGGTCGGCCGGTCCCGAGGCGGCCGAGCGGCTCCTGGGCGACGACCGGCGCTGGCGGGGCCTTTGATCGCGCACCGCCATAAAGGGAGCCCGGCGTGACCGAGGTCATCGAGGACGTCTGGCAGGAGCGCGACACGACGGGCGCGCGGATCGAGGCGGCGCTGCGCGGCCTGCTCGCCGAGCAGCACTCCGCAACGGAGGCGTTCGTCCCCGCCCGGGTGCTCAACCTGGTGGTCATCGTCGACGCCGACTACCGCGGCGAGATCGAGAACCGGCTGCGGCGGGTCGGTCGCTACCACCCGTCGCGCGCGATCATCTGCGGCGTCCGGCGCGGGCAGCGGACGCTCGACGCGCTGGCCACCATGGCCGCCGAGGACCAGAGGGGGGCCACCGGCGCGCTCGCCGTCGCCCGCGAGCGGATCGAGCTCGAGATCGGGCCGCAGCACCTCGCCTCGCTCGACACGGTGGTCGGTCCGCTGCTGGTCTCCGACCTGGCCACCCTCGTCTGGGCGCCGCACGGCCACGACGAGGGCGTCGACGCGCTTCGACGCCTCGCCCAGGTGGTGCTGATCGACTCCGTGGCCGAGCCGGAGCTCGACGTGGCGCTTTGCCGCGCCGACGAGCTCGCGAAGGACCTCTACGTCGTCGACCTCGCGTGGCTGCGCTCCACCCCGTGGCGCGAGCGGGTGGCCGCCGCCTTCGACCCGCCCGAGGAGCGCGCCTCGCTGGGGAAGATCAGCGCCGTGACCGTCCGCCATCGCGCCGACTCGGCGGCCGCCGCCATGCTCTTCGTCGGCTGGCTGGCCTCCCGGCTCGGGTGGCGCGCCAACCGGCTGAGCGCCCGCGGCGACGGCTACGAGGGCACCCTCCGTGCCCGGCGCGGGGACATTCGGGTGCGGCTCGAGCCCTCCGCGCCGGAGGGGCCTCCCGGGCTCGGCGGCGTGACGGTGGCGACCGCCTCCGGCGAAGCGAAACCTTCGTTCGAGACGGCTTCGATCCCG
>CALMNS010000029.1 GCA_937871635.1 uncultured Solirubrobacter sp. | reverse complement strand
GCCGGGCGCCGGTGCCCTACCGAGTCGGCTGAGCCGGCGGCCGGGGCCGGCCGTGGCCGGTGGCCGCTCAGGGCGTCGCGAGCCGCGTCTTCTGGACCTTGCCGAGCTCGTTGCGCGGCAGGGCCTCGAGGAAGTGGACCGCCCGCGGGCGCTTGTGCGGCGCCAGCGCCGAGGCGACGTGGTCGACGAGCTCGTGCGCCTCGACCTCCGCGCCCTGGCGCAGGACGATCCACGCCACGGGGTGCTCGCCCAGGTCGGGATCCGGTGCGCTGGTGACCGCCGCGTCGTCGACGGCGGGGTGCTCGCGCAGCGCGGCCTCGACCTCGCCGGCCCCGATCTTGAAGCCGCCGCTCTTGATCAGGTCGGTGGCCCGGCGGCCGACGATCCGCACGGAGCCGTCGCGGCTCCGCGTCGCGAGGTCGCCCGTCCGGAACCAGCCCTCGACGAAGGCGCCGGCGGTGGCGTCCGGCCGGTTGAGGTACCCGAGGAACAGGTTCGGCCCGCGCACGTGGATCTCGCCGATCGTCTCGTCGTCGGTCGCCGTGAGCGCGGCGCCGTCGTCGTCGACCAGGCGCAGCTCGACCCCCGCGAGCGGCTCGCCGACGGACCCGGGGCGGCGGTCGCCGTCCGCGCGGACGGCGGTGATCATCAGGGTCTCCGTCATCCCGTAGCGCTCGATCACCCGCTGCCCGGTCAGCCGCTCGAGGCGCTCGTGCTCGACGACCGGGAGCGGGGCGGAGCCCGACACGAGCAGCCGGGCGCGGCCGAGAGCGGCGCCGATCGACGGGTCCTGCTCGGCGGCCTCCGCCAGCCGGCGGTACATCGTCGGCACCCCGAAGAGCACGGTGGCGTCACTCGCGAGGGCCGCCGCCGCGCCCTCGGGGGTGAAGCGGCCGAGGTGGTGCGCCGTGCCGCCGCGGCGCAGCGGGCCGAGGATCCCGAGGACGAGCCCGTGGGCGTGGAAGAGCGGGAGCCCGTGGGCGACGACGTCGTCCGGGGTCCACGCCCACGCCGCGGCCAGGGCGTCGAGGTTCGAGGCGATCGCCCGCCGGGGCAGAACGGCGCCCTTCGGCGGCCCGGTGGTTCCGGACGTGTAGACGACGAGGGCCGGCGCGTCGGGTTCCGGCT
>CALMNS010000028.1 GCA_937871635.1 uncultured Solirubrobacter sp. | reverse complement strand
GTGTGCCGCAGCCGCTTGAGCTTGCCGCTGCCCGCCGGCGTGGTCACCACGAGCGCGTCGCCGTCGCGAGCGATCCACACTGGCGTCGACACCGGCTGCCCGGAGCGCCGGAAGGTGGTCAGGGACACGAAGGCCTCGTCGCCCAGCGCCAGGAGGGCGCCAGCGGGCGTGTCGGGTTCGATGGTGGCCTGGGGGAGGGAGGTGGATGCTTTGGTCATGACGCCTTTCTTGGCTACGAGCAAGGGCCCGCGAGCCGGTGATGTGGTGTTCTGGAAGTGGGGGATGCCTGGCCGGTCGCGCTCGGCGACGGGCCGCTCTGGGGAGGTGACGGAGCGGAGCGTGACGGGAGGCGCTAGGCCCGTGCGGCACTGGGACGCATGACGTCCTCGAGCGTCTGCGGCTCGATGTCCGGTAGCGATGGTTCTGCACGTCGTCGAGCGTGGTCTGCCCGGTGAGCATGTACTCGACGTAGCGGCCCGCGAGCGCGGTGCCGAAGTCGCCCTCCTCCTGGCGCGCGGCGATCCACCCGCGGAGGTCGTCGACGTCGCCCTGACTGCGCTGCTCGTAGCGGCGTCCGGTCGCGTTCTCGTGGGCCGCGACGATCGCGCCGAAGGAGACGAGGTCGGCGGCCACGGCGAACTTGCCGGGCTTCACGTCCGGGTCCAGCGCCGCGCGGGCGGTGTAGCGGGCGGTGTCGTCCACGGTGGTCGCCTCGAAGCGCTCTTCGCCAGAGCCCCAGTAGGTGGCCGTGCCGGCCTCGTCGTCGTAGATCACGGCGGCGCCCGGGGTGGCGACGCCGTCAAGGAACGCGCCGTTGAGCACGTTGACCTGCTCGATGTCGAGCTCGGCGATCTGGGCATCGGCCTCGCGACGCCAGTCGAAGCTCATGTGTTCTCCGGGCGTCGCCTTGAAGTGGTCGAGGGCGAAGTCCGACGGGAGGATCCGCTTGACGCCGTTGGCCGTCGCGGCGCGGGCGAGCGCGACCTGGCCGTCGACGATGATGTCGGGTCCGCCCTGCAGCGCGGAGATCACGACGTCGACGCCGTGCGTCGCGGCGTCGAGTGAGGTGGGATCGGTGACGTCGCCGGCAACGAGGTCGGCGCCCCGCTCGGCGAGCGCGTCGAGGGCGGGGCGCTTGGCCGGGTCATCGAGCGTCGACGCGCGGACGAGCAGACGCAGCGCGACGTCGTCGGTGTCGAGGAGGTGCTCGGCGATGCGGGTGCCGAGCATGCCGGTGCTTCCGGCGAGGAGGACGGTCTGGTGGGGCATTCGGGGGTCTCCGATCGGTGCGAGGAGCTGCGGTCGCTCACCGTTCTAGCACAAGTGGAGAACTCACTCAACTTGTGTAGCCTGTAGATGGCGCGACCGATCGCGTACGCGTCCATCCACCGAAGGAGAGGCCACCGCGTGTTCAGCTCGATTCACCTCCAGGGACTTCTCGCGGCATGAGCCTCGAGCCCTTCGTCGCCACCAACCACGAGGTCGACGCCTTCTGGCAGGTCGACATCCTGTGGATGATGCTCGCCTCGGGCGAGCAGACCGGCGGCGCCTACACGCTCATCGAGGAGCTCTGCCCGCGTGGGTCAGGGCCGCCGCCACACTGGCACGAGCAGCACGAGCTCTTCTACGTCATCGACGGCCACGTGACCTTCCTGACCGGGAACGACGACCGTCGGATCGCGGGTCCCGGGAGCTTCGTCTTCATCCCCTCCGGAACGGTGCACTCGTTCCGGGTGGACTCCGACACCTGCCGGCTGCTCAACGGTTACACCCCCGCCGGCTTCGAGAAGGTCATCTACACCTTCGGGGTGCCGACCACAGAGCGGACCCTGCCGCCCAGGGGCATCGACCAACCGATCGACCCCGAGGTGGCCGACCCGCTGTTCGCCGAGATCGGCATGCACGGCGCTCCCGGACACCGTGACGAGCTGCGCGAGGAGCTGACATAGCCGGCGCGGCCCTGCCTAAGACGACCGCCGCCGGAGGCGTTCGCGGAAGGTCGCCATCGAGGACGACTGCCCCCAGGCATGGCGAGCGAACTTCCATCCGACTTCCAGTCCCGGCCAGCCCTCGGCAACGTGCAGAGGGTGACCCCATCGGGCGCGGGAGGCGGTGCTTCGGTCGCGGGATGAGGTGACACTCGCGGTGTGGCAGAACGCGAGTGGGGGATGGACCGCGCTGAGCGCGGGTCAGGCCCCACTCGGGGCGCCGACGGTCGCGAGTGGGGGATCGCGGTCGAGCACTCCGCCGATGTAGCGCCCTTCCTCGTGGTCGGCAGATATCGCCGCGCTCGGTCAGGGCGTCGACCCCAGACGGTCGATCCGGGGCTACCGCGTGAGCATCACGAGGTTGCCGTCGGGGTCGGCGATCCAGGCCGTCCGCTCCCCCCACGGCATCTCGGCCGGCTCGGCGACGGCCTCGAATCCGGCCTCGCGCGCCCGGGCGAAGACCTCGTCGACGTCGTCGACGTACACGCACAGCTCGACGCGATGGCCCGACGCGGGCCGCTGCGGCCGGCCGTGCAGCGGTGCCGCGGCGATCCCGCCCAGGCCGATCTCCGAGGACCCGCCGACGGAGAGCGCGACGAACGCCGGCTCGCCCTCCTCGGGGAACCGGTAGGTCTCGACGCCGCCGAGCAGGTCCCCGGAGAACCTCAGCGACCGGTCCAGATCAGCGCACGACAGCATCGGGAAGAGCTTCGACGCCACGCCCCGAGCCTGGCATCTCGCGCCGGCGGCGGCAAGTCCCGCGGCGGTTGGGGAGCGCCGGCACGTTGCGTGGGGAGATGTCCTCGAGTCAGACCTCAGCCATCGGCTGCCAAGGCCGGGTCACGAGCACGGGAGAGATCCGCCCGGGTCGCGTGGGCGAGGTGATGGTCGCCATCCGCGGAGGCGTCGAGGCCTTCCTCGCCCGTGACGCGGACGATGGCTCGATCGCTCCGTACGAGGAGATCGTGGTCGTCGACGAGGTCGCGCCGCAGACCGTCCTGGTCACCCGTCTGTACGGGTCCGCCCCGCCGAGTCAGGAGTCCTGATCCATGACCGTCGCCATCATCGCCGTCGCCGTCGTCCTGGTGCTGCTGCTGTTCGTCGCGATCGCCTTCAAGGTGCTCTACGAGGTGCCGGCGGCCGACCAGGCGCTGATCATCACGGGCGCGGGCAGGGGAGGCTCGGCCTCCGGTGGACCGGGCAGCTACAAGATCCTCACGGGGGACGGCACCCTGGTCATCCCGGTCGTCCAGCGCGCGCAGTACCTGTCGCTCAAGGCGGATAAGGCGATCCTCGACGTCGAGGGCGTCGACAACCAGAAGATCCCCGTCGGCGTGCGGGGCGTCGCCATCTTCAAGGTGGGGGACTCCGACGAGCTGATCACGAACGCGGCCAAGCGCTTCCTCAACGACCAGGACGCCGAGCACGGCGCGTCCTCCCAGATGCACGACCTCGTCCGCGAGGTCTTCCACGGGCACCTGCGCTCCATCATCGGCGGCCTCTCGGTCGAGGACCTGATCGCCAACCGCAACGAGCTCGCACAGCAGACGCGCGAGGCCTCGCTCGACGAGATGCTCAAGCTGGGGCTGGTGGTCGACTCGCTGCAGATCCAGGAGATCATCGATCCCACGGGCTACATCCGGGCGCTCGGGGAGCCGCGCGCCGCGGCGGTGAAGATGACCGCCCGCATCGCCCAGGCCGACGCCGATCGGGAGGCGACCGAGCGCGAGCAAGAGGCCGCCCGCCTGCGCGCCGCGGCGGAGCGCGACACGGCCGTGGCGATGGCCGCCATCGAGGCGGAGAAGGATCGGGCGCTGGCCCAGGCCGCCCAGGCCGGCCCGCTCGCCGACGCCGAGGCCCGCAGGCAGGTCGTGGTCACCGAGACCGACGTCGCCACCCTCGAAGCCGAGCGCGAGGAGAAGCGCCTCGACACCCAGGTCCGCAAGCCCGCGGACGCCGAGGCCTACCGGCAGCGGGTCCAGGCCGAGGGCCAGCGCGCCGCTCGGGTGCAGCTCGCCGAGGCGGCCAAGACCGAGGTCCAGCTCGAGGCGGAGGCCGACGCGCGGCGCGTCGAGCTCGCGGCCCTCGCCGGAGCAAGGCAGATCGAGCAGATCGGCATCGCCGAGGCGAAGTCCACCGAGGCCAAGGGAGTCGCCGAGGGGAAGGCGATCGAGGCGAAGGGCGTCGCGGAGGCGACCGCCATCGCCAGCCGGGCCGACGCGCTGGCCAACGAGTCCGAGGCGGTCATCGGTCAGCTCCTCGCCGAGAAGCTCCCCGAGATCGTCGCGGCGGCGGCCAGCGCCTACTCCAAGGTCGACAACCTGACGGTCCTCAACGGCGCCCAGGGCATCTCCGAGATCATGAACCAAGTGATCGGGCAGGCCGGTCCGGCGCTCGAGATCGCCCGCCAGACCTTCGGCCCCACGACCTCGGCCAAGGCGAACGGCGCCAAGCCGACGGCTCCGCCCGCCCGCCCACCGACCGGCGACTGATCGGCGCCACCTCCAAGGAGATCGCCGCCGAGCTGATCCTGAGCCCTCGGACGATCGACGCCCACCTGCGCACCATCTTCCGCAAGCTCGGCGTCACCTCGCGGTGCCAGCTGCGCGACCTCGAGCCGTAGCTAGGCCTCCCAGGGCGCCAGCAGCCGCTTCAGCAGCGACGCCGCACGCTGGCGGTCGGCCGCGCTCAGCGGCTCGAGGAACGCCTCGTCGGCGGCGAGCACCGCGTGCAGCGCGTCGGTCGCGAGGCGCTCGCCGTGTGGCGTGAGGCGCACGCGCAC
>CALMNS010000027.1 GCA_937871635.1 uncultured Solirubrobacter sp. | reverse complement strand
CACCTGTCCCGCCACGCGCAGCGCGCCCGGAGCGTCCGGCGCGACCGCGCACGGCCCGGCGTCGCCCCAGGGCAACCCGATCGCGAAGTAGGGCCCGACGGTCTGTGCGGGCGTCAGCCCCGGGGCGCTCAATGCTCCTCCTCCATCGGGGTCGCGTCGGCGCCGCGCAGGACGATGTCGAACTCATAGGCGAGCGCCCAGCTCTCCTGGCTGCGCTCGATCGAGAAGCGCGCGTGCATCCGTTCGCGGGCGGCCGGGTCGCGCACCGCGTTGTAGATGGGGTCGTAGGCGAGGAGCGGATCGCCCGGGAAGTACATCTGCGTGACGAGCCGCTGGGCGAAGGCGTGGCCGAGCAGCGAGAAGTGGATGTGCGCGGGCCGCCAGGCGTTCGGGTGGTTGCCCCACGGATAGGGCCCGGGTTTGATCGTCGTGAACGCGTACCGTCCCTCCGCGTCGGTCAGGCACCGCCCGCCGCCCGAGAAGTTGGGGTCCAGCGGCGCGGGCCACGTGTCCCGGCGGTGCCGGTAGCGGCCCGCGGCGTTGGCCTGCCAGATCTCGACGAGCGAGTCGCGGATGGGGCGCCCGCCCGCGTCGAGCAGTCGGCCGGAGACCGTGATGCGCTCGCCGACCGGCTCCCCCCGGTGCTGGCGGGTCAGGTCATGATCGAGCGGACCCACGCGCTCGGCGCCGAGTTGCGGGCCCGTCCGCTCCGTGACGGTGAGCGGGAGATACACGAGCGGCGCCTTGGGATGGCGCAGCGCCGAGGAGCGGTACTCGGGGGAGTCGAGCGGCGGGTGGGGATCAGCGGGCATCGAGCACCACCGCGAGACCCTGGCCGACGCCGATGCAGATCGCGGCGAGGCCGAAGCCGCCGCCGCGGCGACGAAGGGCGTGGGCGAGCGTGCCCAGGATCCGGGCTCCGGAGGCGCCGAGCGGATGGCCGATGGCGATGGCGCCGCCGTGGACGTTGACGATGTCCGGGTCGAGCTCGGGCCACTCGCTCAAGCAGGCGAGCGACTGGGCGGCGAAGGCCTCGTTGAGCTCGACCGCCGCGAGGTCCTCCCAGCCGATTCCGGCGCGGGCCAGGGCGCGCTCGGCCGCCACCACCGGCGCGATCCCGAAGACGTCCGGGTCGACGGCGTTGGTCCCGCGACCCGCGATCCGCGCGAGCGGCGGGCGGCCGAGGTGCTCGGCGGCGCTCTCGTCGCCGATCCACAGTCCGGCGGCCCCGTCGTTGAGCGGCGAGGCGTTGCCGGCGGTGACGGTGCCGTCCTGCGCGAACGCCGGCTTGAGCTGCGCGAGCCGCTCGGGCGTCGAGCCGGGTCGCACGCTCTCGTCGCGCTCCAGGTCGGTGCCGGGCATGGGCACGACCCAGTCGTCGTAGAAGCCGTCCTCCCAGGCGGCGGCGGTGCGCCGGTGCGACCCGGCGGCGAACTCGTCCTGGGCTTCGCGGCTGACGTCGTGCAGGCCGGCGAGCTTCTCCGTCGACGCCCCGAGCGAGATCGACCAGGCGTCGGGCATGGCGGGATTGACCATCCGCCAGCCGAGCGTCGTCGAATGCAGCGTCTGCTCGCCGGGGGCATACCCGCGCTCGGGCTTGAGCATCACCCAGGGCGCGCGAGACATCGACTCGACGCCCCCGACCAGCACGATCGAGGCGTCGCCCGTCTCGACGCTCCGGCTGGCCTGCATGGCGGCGTCGAGGCTCGAGCCGCAGAGCCGGTTGATCGTCGTGCCCGGCACGCTCGTCGGTAGGCCCGCGAGCAGCACCGCCATGCGAGCGACGTCGCGGTTCTCCTCGCCGGCGCCGTTGGCGTTGCCGAACACCGCGTCGTCGATCCGCTCCGGATCGAGATCGGGCGAGCGCTCGACGAGCGTGCGGACGACGTGCGCGGCCAGGTCGTCGGGACGCGCGCCGGCCAGGGCGCCGCCGTACCGGCCGAACGGCGTGCGCACCGCGTCGAACAGATACGCGCTCATCGGGCCTCCAGTTCGCGCAGCGTCGCCAGCTCGGAGTCGGTCGGCGGAACCGTCGTGCGCAGTGTCTCGGCCACCGCCAGGGTCCAGCCGGTCGCCGCCCGGACATCGTCGACTCCGACGCCGGGATGGAGCTGGACGAGCGTCATCTCGCGCGTCTGCGGATCGGGTTCCAGCACGCACAGGTCCGTGACCACCGCCGTCGGGCCGCGGCCGCGGAAGCCGAGCCGCTCGCGGGCGCCCGGGCCGTCGCCGTGCCCGACCGTGGTCACGAAGTCGAGCTCGTCGACGAAGGTGCGCAGCGAGTGCGGCGCGATGACCACCACCTCGTCGCAGCCCGCCGCGATCTCCGGCGCGCCACCGGCGCCCGGCAGCCGGGTGCGGGGGGACCCGTACGGACCGATGACGGTCGAGTTGAGGTTGGCGAACCGGTCGACTTGGGCCGCACCCAGGAAGGCGACTTCCACCCGGCCGGGGCCGATCCAGTAGTTGAACATCTCCGGAACCGAGACGACCAGATCGGCGGTCTCGGCCAGCTCGCCGTCGCCGATGGAGAGGGGGATGCGGGAGGGCTTGGCCCCGATCGTCCCGGACTCGTAGACGAGCACCAGCTCCGGGTTGTGGACGGCGCGGGCGAGGATCGCCGCGGTGCTCGGGCGCCCCACGCCGATGAAGCAGGAGCGCTTGCCGGTCAGCCGGCGGGCGGCCTCGATCGTCTGCAGATCGCTCACGAGCGCACCGGAGCGAGGACATGCTCGTCCATCCAGGCGGCGAATGTGTCGCGATCGCGGCCGATCGGGTCCCATCGCCGGTAGAAGTCGTTGTCGCGCTGGGTCAGACCGAGCGCGTAGGAGGGCTGCGAGCCGCCGGGCGCCTCGGCAACCACGTCGATCGCCCAGCCGGGGATGAGCACGCCGCCCGGACGCGGCTCGAGCGCGTCCACGATGCGTTCGACGGTCACCAGCGAGTGCCGAGCCGCCAGGACGGCTTCCTTCTGCACCCCGGGGATGCCCCACAGCTGGACGTTGCCTGCCCGATCGGCCTCTTGGGCATGGATCACGGAGACGTCCGGCGCGAGCGCCGGGACGGCGACCAGGAGCTCTCCCGTGAACGGGCAGGCGACGGTCTCCACCTGCGTGTGCGCCTCGAGATCCGTCCCCCGGTACCCCCGCATCAACGCGCAGGGCAGGCCGGAAGCGCCGGCGACGTAGCGGTTGGCCATGCCCGCATGGCTGTGCTCCTCGATCTCGACCGCGTGCGGCCACCCGTGCTCGACCGCGTCCCGGAAACGATGCAGCGAGCCGACGCCGGGGTTGCCGCCGTAGGAGAAGACGAGCTTGCGGGCCGCGCCGACCCCGATCATCTGGTCGTACAAGACGTCCGGTGTCATGCGGATCAGCTCGAGGTCGCGACGGCCCTGACGCAGGATCTCGTGCCCTGCGGCGAACGGGATCAGGTGCGTGAACCCCTCCAGGGCGACGGAGTCCCCGTCCCGGACCAGACCGTCAACCGCCTCGGTGAGGGTGGTGATCTCCGCCATGGGCTCAGGTCACCTCCAGGCCGACGTAGTTCTCGGCCAGCACGGTGGCGGCGGGTCGCGAGGAGCAGACGTACCGCAGCTGGGAGAGCTGAAGGCGATCCGCGAAGCCGTCGTGGTCGGGGAAGCGGTGCAGCATCGAGGTCATCCACCACGAGAAGTGCTCGGCCCGCCAGACGCGGCGCAGCGCCTTGTCCGAGTATCCGGTCAGGCCCGCCTCGTCGGCGTGCGCGTAGAAGTCGCCGAGCGCCGCGGCCAGCACCTGCACGTCGGCCGCCGCGAGGTTCATGCCTTTCGCGCCGGTCGGGGGCACGATGTGGGCGGCGTCGCCGGCCAGGAACAGCCGACCGTGCTGCATCGGCTCCAGGACGAACGAGCGCATGGGCGTGATGCCCTTCTCGATGACGGGACCCGAATGGATGCTCAGGCCGTCTGACCCCGAGAGGCGGAGGTTGAGCTCCTCCCAGATCCGCTCGTCCGGCCAGTCGGCCAGGTCGGCGCCGGGCTCGCATTGCAGGTAGAAGCGACTCACCGTCGGCGAGCGCATGCTGTGCAGGGCGAAGCCGTGCTCGTGATAGGCGTAGATCAGCTCCTCCGTGGAGGGCGCGACGGACGCGAGGATCCCGAGCCAGGCGAAGGGGTACTCACGGGCGTAGATCTGTCGCGAGCGTTCGGGAACGCTCGCGCGAGAGACGCCGTGGAACCCGTCGCAGCCGGCGACGAAGTCGCACCGCAGCTCACGGTGCTCCCCATCCTGTGCGTAGGTGACGCGAGGGGAGTCGCTGTCGAGGTCATGGAGCGCGACGTCCTCGACTTCGAAATGGAGCGGCAGCCCGGAATCGGAGCGGGCCGCGATGAGGTCCTTGACGACCTCCTGCTGTCCGTAGACGACGACGCCGGGACCGTTCGTCAGCTCGGCGAGCGGGATGCGGTGTCCTTCGCCCTCGAAGCGCAGCTCGAGTCCCGTATGGACGAGCCCCTCGCGATCCATGCGGTCGCCCACGCCCGCTTCGCGGAGGCAGTTCACGGTGCCCTGCTCGAGGACCCCGGCACGCAGTCGCCGCTCCACGTAGTCGCGCGTGCGCGCCTCCAGGACGACGGAGCTGATGCCGGCCGCTTCCAGCAAGCGGGCGAGCAGCAGCCCGGCGGGACCGGCGCCGACGATGGCGACCTGGGTGCGCTCTGGTTCGCTTGTGGTCATCGGTCGGCGAGGCGGTCGTGAAGGGTCAGGTCGGCTAGGCGGTCGCCGGCTCGAGGCGTCCCTGTTCCTTGCCGGCGAAGAAGTTGCGAGCGCCCATGGCCATCGACGGCACGTGGTCGTTGGTCAGCTGCGGGCGCCAGGGCGCGTCGGCGAACTGGGGATCGAGCTGGTACTCGGCGGCCAGTGAGCCCCAGGTGAGAGGGATCACTCCGGCCATGACCATGCGCTGGACGGCGGCGTCATGGCCCTCTTTGGAGATGCTGGCGGAGGCGTCGACCACAAGGTAGGGCTCGTAGCCTAGGCGAGCGGCGCCGTAGACGGTCTGCAGGACGCAGCCCTCGGTGGAGATGCCGCCGATGATCAGGCGCTTGCGGCCGGTCGCCCTGACGGCGTCGGCGAACTCCTCATCGTCGAACGCGTTGAACGCCGACTGGCGCACGAGGACCGGGGTGTCGCCCATGGCCTCGAGGACCTCCGGGTAGTAGGGACCGTAGGGCCTGGACGGCGGGCCGGTGGTGGCCACCAGGCCAGTGCCGTACAGGGTGGCGGTCTTGGCGAGCGCCGCAGCGGCGCTGAGGTGCTCGGTCAGGGTGTGCGAGCGCACGACGTTGGCGAAGCCGACGACGTAGTCGACGAGGACGATCGTGCTGTTGGCGGGGGTGAGCGGTTCGGGGATCATGCGACGACCTTCCGTACGGGATTTGCGTGGGTTGCGGGCAGGACCTGGTCGATCAGCTCGTTGATGAGGCGGGGTCGGGTGGCGAAGGCGAAGTGGTCGACGCCGGGCAGCTCGATCAGGTGAGCCCGCGGGATCCGGTCGCGCATGTACAGCGCGACCTCGGATGGGACTTCCTGGCCGATGGCGCTGGCGATGATCAGCGTCTCGGCGGCGATCTGGGGCAGCAGCGCGCGGTCGTCGTCGTGGGAGATGCCGTCGAAGAACCCGAGCAGGGTGCGCACGCCGGCCCGCTCGCTGCTGGCGGCGAAGCGACGCCGCAGCCGCTCCGCCTCCTCGGCCTCGACGTCGCGGAAGACGACGTCCGGGTCCAGCACCGCGTCGGTCAGGGCGGCGATGCCGCCGTCGCGCGCCAGGTCCGTGAAGCGCGCGACGCCCGCGTCGTCGAAGCCGTAGGGCCAGTTCGGTCCCCGCTCGAACCGAGGCGAGCCGTTGATGACCACGAGCTTGGCCACGCGCTCGGGATGGCCGGCCGCGAACCGCATGGCGACGTGGGCACCGGACGCGAACCCAACGAGCGTGACGTCGCGGAGGTCGAGCGCTTGCAGCAGGGCCTCGAGGTCTGAGGCGTAGAGCTCGGTGACGTCGAGCGGACCGTCGGGGAGCTTGCTCGAACGGCCGTACCCGCGCAGGTCGAAGCTGACGTTGCGGTGCGTGGCGAAGAAGGCGATCTGGTCCCGCCAGGACGAGGCGTCCAGGGGGAGGCCGTGCACCCAGACGATCGTCGACTCGCCCTCGCCGTCCAGGTCGTACGCGATGTGGCCGCCCGGCACGTCGAGGAGGTGCTCGCTCATGACAGCGCGGGGTAGGGCTCGCCGTCGAGGCCTGGGACGACGAGGAGGCCGGGGTCGTTGTCGGCGGCGACGAGCTCGCGAGTCGCGTAGTCGGTCACCGCGCCCGACAGCAGTTGGCGCGGGTCCTCGAGCACGACCCGCAGTCGCGAGACGAGGTGAGGCCAGTCATCCGGTCCGTCGATCGCCGGCAGCCCGCTGATCGTCGCGCCGCTCGGATCGCGATCGGCGGGCGATGACGCGGCGAAGGGGGGAGCGCCGGGGAACATCATGGCTCCGAGCCCCGCTGCCGCACGGATGCCCGCCCACAGGCTGCGGTACGTCGTCTCCAGCTCCGCGACCGGACCGAGGTCTCCGGTGAACGAGGCGAAGACGGGTGCGTGCGGTGCGAGCAGCAGCCGCTCGAGGGGAAGCGCGCCGCGCGACGCGCCGAGCACGATGCCGGCCACGCTGTTGCTGTCCCACGTCACTCCGGCGGTCGGCCGTCCCTGCTTGCCGGCGATGATGACCATCGTCCGGCTCCAGTCGATCCGCTGCTCGTCGAACCAGTCGATCAGCCGCGAGGCGACGTCCATGCCGGTGAGGAAGAAGGTCGCGATCATCACCCGGTCGAGGCCGACCGGCAGCTCGGGCGAGCCGCGACTGTCGAGGACCTCCGTCTGCAACGTGTCCGCGCGGAGGTGGTCGGGATCGGACAGCACCGTCTGCAGGTACCGCGAGGTGACCGCGCAGGCGTGGTCGACCATCGCCGCGATCGCCGCTTCGCGACCGGCGTACGCGGGCACGGCGATCTCGTCGCGCCACAGAGCCACGTCGTTGGCGGCCCGGGCGCGCTCGCTCGCTCCGAGCAGCCGCTCGGCGTCCTCGTACCAGCCCGTCGCGTCTCCCTGCTCGCGGAGGACGACCAGGCTTGCGAGCGCCGGGCCCAGATGCGAGACGCCGGCCAGCTCCTTGAAGCCGCGAGTGGAGAGCCGGAACCCCTCCACCTGCGGGGCGGCGCCGCCCCCGGGGTAGAGCACCATGTCGCTGGCGGTGGCGACGAGGAGCGGGTCCTGGCGGACGCGGTGCGCTGCGGCGCTTGAGAAGTGCCGGCCGATGGAGTCGGGGGAGGCCGTGTAGGTCTCGAACAGCTCGAGCAGCGCGCTTTCGTTCGCGACGGGCGCCGACATGCCGATCATCCGCCGGTGATGCGGTAGACGACGGAGTCGGTGGCGAAGCGGACGTCGGACGACAGCGCGTTGGAGATCACCATCGTGACCGCCTCGCCGTCCTGCACCAGCGCGACGTCCGTGCCCCCGGACGTGGGGAAGGTGGCGGCGATCTCGAGCCGGCCGCGCTTCCAGCGGTAGATCGTCGAGTCCAGCGACGGATCGGGCTCCGCCCGACTGCCGCGGATGAAGTTGACGCGCACGAGCAGGAGCTCGTCGTCGTGGCGGAGCACCGCCACCTCGCGACCGCCGAGGTCCTCGAAGCGCTGGAGCTCGACGAAGCGCCCGCCGTCCCATCGCAGCAGGCGGCTGGGCTCGGTCAGGCAGGCGACGAACAGGTGCATGGCGCCGTCGGCGACGAAGCTGGCGAACGCCCGGCCGGCGCTCGGGGCGAGCTCCTGATGGGCCACGTAGCGCTCGCCGTCGAAGCGATACAGGACGCTCGGATCCAGGTGATCGGCATGGGCGACCCAGGTCGTGCCGTCGAGCTCGAAGGGATGCCAGTTGTACGCCCAACGGGACGGGATCTCCTGGAAGGCGACGAAGCGCTCGCCGTCCCATTCGAGGATCAGCGACGGTCGGTGCTCGACCTCGACGCCTGGCGGCTCGACCCCCTGGGCCAGTCCGAGGAAGTGTCGCTCGCCGACCGTCCAGTGGCGCCACTGCTTGGCCGCAAAGGTCGGGATGCTCTGGAAGGGCACGAACCGGTCCCCGTCCCAGCGGAAGATCTGTGATTCGGTGTGGTACTCGTACGGGCCGCGCCCGGTGCGGACGCTGGCGGTCGCCAGAAACGCCCGGTCGTTGATCCGGAAGAACTCGGCGTCCTCGCCGCCGGGGACGCTGACGGCGCCGATCCGCGCGTAGGTGCCTCCGAGCTCCTCGAACAGGACCAGGTCGGTTGCGCTGTCGCCGCCGTTCATGTCCGCGGACGTGTCAGCGACGTCGTAGGCCAGCTGCGGGACGGCGAGCAGGCGACGCCCGTCGATCCTGATCGGCTCGACCGCGCGGGCGCCGGAGGTCGGCAGGCGCTGGATCTCCTGGACGACGAGCGACGTCGCAGACGGGTCCTCGGGTGCTCCGTGGCCGGGGGACTCGGCGGGCTGAGAGGTCGAGAAGCGGATGGCTCAAGCCTGGCGGCGCAGTCCCGCCGACGGGATCACCTGCTCAGGTGGTTGTCGCCACCCGAAGGGATGAGCGCCGCCGGCGTCGCCCGGTGGCTCCTAGGTCATGAGGAACACGGGCTTGACGATCTCCCCGTGCTCCGCCGCCCGGGAGCCGGCCTCGATGTCGGCCAGCGGCATGGTGGCGACGATCCGCTCGAGCGGGAGACGGCCCTGGCGATGCAGCTCGACGAGCCGGGGGAGGAAGACGGCGGGGACGCTGTCGCCCTGGAGGATGCCCCGAACGGTCTGGCCGTGGACGAGCGCGGTCTGGGCGAGCTGGATCTCCGAGTCGATGGTCGAGACGCCGACGAGGCCCGCCACCCCGCCGATGGCCAGTCCGTCGACCGCCTGCCGGACGACGTGCGGCCTGCCGCTCGTCTCCACCGCGAACTCCACGCCGCCGCCGCCGGCGTCCCGGACCGCGGCCACGACGTCCCGGTGGCCCGTGGCGTCGATGACCTCCGTGGCCCCGAGCTCGCGCGCGAGCGCCAGGCGGGCGCGATTGACGTCCACGACGATGATGCGCGCGGCTCCCACGAGCCGGGCCCCATGACGGCGCTGAGCCCGACCGACCCGGCGCCGTAGATCGCCACGACGGCGCCGGCCGGGACCCTCAGGCAGTTGACGACGGCGCCGACGCCGGTCTGCACGGCGCAGCCGAGCGGAGCGAGCACGTCGAGCGGCGCGCCGGCCGGGAGCCTGACGACGTCGACCTCGCGCACGAGGGTGTGGGTGGCGAAGCTCGACTGGCCGAAGAAGTGGCCGTTGACGCGCTCGCCCTGGCGAGAGTACGCGCTCGATCCGTCCGGCCTGGCGCTCCCGAAATTGTAGCGGAAGAAGTCGACGCAGTACGCGGGCCGCCCGGTCAGGCAGGCGGGACAGCCGCGGCAGGAGGTGAAGCTCATGAGCACCGCGTCTCCGGCGCTGAACGACGACGGTCCGTCGCCGACGGCCTCGACGACACCGGCCCCTTCGTGCCCGAGGACGGCCGGGAGGGGGACGGGGAAGTGCTGATCGCGGGCGATCAGATCCGCGTGGCAGAGCCCGGACGCGGTGAGCCGCACCAGCAGCTCACCCGGCCGCGGCCCGGAGAGCTCGAGCTCCTCGAGCTCGAACGCCCCGCCGCTCGCGCGGACGACCGCCGCCGTGATCGCGGTCGCCGCGCTCACGCGGCGCGCGACTCGGCGG
>CALMNS010000026.1 GCA_937871635.1 uncultured Solirubrobacter sp. | reverse complement strand
CCGCGCGACGCTGCGGCCCGCGTCGGACCCGTACGCCATGTCGAAGGGGCTGGGGGAGGAGTGCTGCCGGCGCCACCGCGCCGCCGCGACCGTCGTGCGGCTCACCTCGGTGTTCGGTCCCGGGCAGGTCGCGCGCGAGGGGGCGACGGGGGCGATCGCCGCCTTCGCGGCGCGCGCGCTGGCCGGCGACCCGCTGGTGATCCCCGGGGATCCCCAGCGCACGCGCGACTTCGTCTACGTCGACGACGCGATCGTCGCCCTGGAGGCGATCGCCCTCCAGGGCCGCTGGGACGAGACCTTCACCCTGGCCAGCGGCGTCCCCACCCCGCTGCTCGACGCCGCCGAGCTCGTGCGGGCCGCGGCGGGGACGCGCGTGGGGATCGAGACGCCCGGCGGGACGCTCCCGCCCGGCGAGAACGAGAGCTACCCGCCGCCGGCGGACCGCTGGCTAGGCTCTTCCATCCGCCCGCTCGAGGAAGCTGTTCCGTCCTATGTCGACTGGCTCCGCCGCCATCCCGCAGCTCAAGGCCGCGCCTGAGCCGGCGCAGATCGCGGAGCGGCTGACCGGCGGGTCGTGGGGCGGGCTCGAGTTCTGCCTGGCGCCCCGGCACGTGGAATCCGGCGACGCGGTGCGCCGCGCGGTCGAGACCGTCCGCACGGCCACGGCCGGCCGCGGCCTGGCGCTCACGACCGAGGCGCCGGTGGCCTGGCCGAGCGGCGCGTTCGTGCGGGTCGACCGGCTCGACGACGAGGCCCGCGCCGGCATCGCGCGCAGCGTCGAGTTCGCCGCCGGCATCGGATCGCCTGTCCTGACCATCCACCTCTTCGTGCCGCTGACGCCGGAGGAGTTCCGGGCCCGCGGCGCCGTCGACGCCCGGGCGGTCGAGGCGTTCCTGCGCCACTTCGCCGGGGCCTGCACGGCGAGCGGCGTGCACCCGCTGATCGAGAACGTCCCGCCCGTGCTCCGGATGCGGACCGGCGGCGTCTACCTGTCCCCGATCGGCGGCCACTGGCGCGACCTGCTCGAGTGGGCCGGCCGGGTGCCGGAGCTCGGGTTCACCGTCGACACCTCGCACGCGGCGCTGTTCGCGAACTACGCCGCCGCCTATCCCAGCTCGTTCGACCTCGCCTCCGCCGAGGAGCTCTCCCTGGAGCGCTACGTGGGGGAGCTCGCGCCGCGAGCCGAGGTCGCCCACGTCTCCGACGCCCACGGCCTCCTCGGCGAGGGGCTGGCGTTCGGCACCGGCGGGCAGGCGCTCGAGCCCGCGGTCGGGGCCCTCGGCAGGGCGGTCGCCTACGTCGTCGCGGAGGTCAACGAGCCTGACCCGGCGGCCTCCCCGGCCATGAAGGCCGGCCACTCAGAGCTCGAGCGCCTCCTCGCCGCCCCCCCGGCGCCGTGGCCGCACCGGACACGGCGGGTGCCCGAGGATCGCTTCGACTGGCAGCCCGTCCTGGAGCGCCGCGATCCCGTCCCGTCCCTTCTCGAGCTCGAGGAGCGCTTCGGCGGGCGACGGGTGCTGATCACGGGCGGCGGCGGGCTCATCGGCCGCACGCTGGCCACGCTGCTGCTCGGCTTCTCGCCGGAGTCGGTCACCGTCCTCGACGGCCACGAGGCGTCGCTCACGGCCGACCGCCGGGGGCGCGAGCCGGCGGCCCTCACCCGCGTCTCGCACGTGCTCTGCGACGTCCGCGACCGCGGCCGGCTCGACGCGGAGCTCGCGCATGCCCGCCCGCACGTCGTCTTCCACCTCGCCGCCTACAAGCACGTCGACTGGGCCGAGAGCCACCCCGAGGAGTTCATCGACACGAACCTGCACGGCAGCTGGAACGTGCTGCGCGCGGCCGAGGCCGCCGGCGTGGAGACCGTCGCGGTCGCCTCGACGGACAAGGCGGCGCTGGCGGCGAGCACCTACGCGCGGACGAAGCGGCTGATGGAGCAGCTCACGGCGCACGCCGCGGGGGACGGTGCGCAGCGCGTCGCGGTGCGGCTGGTCAACGTGCTCGGCAGCGCCGGCAGCGCGTCGGAGCTCTTCCTGCGCCAGGCCCGCGCCGGGGTGCCGCTGACCATCACCGACCCCGGGATGCTGCGCTACTGGATCACCCTGCCGCACGCCGCCACGCTCGTCGCGCACTCGACGCTGCTGGCGGCCGAGGGCCACACGCTGTGCACGGCGGCGGATCCGGCCATGGTGAGCGTCGGGGACCTCGGGGCCCGGATCTGGGCGGCGGCCGGCGCGGCCGGCCGCCCGTCGGTCGACCTGCTCGGCGTCCGTCCGGGAGAGACCTTCCGGGAGGTCCTCGTCGGCGGGGGCGAGGAGCTGGGCGACGAGAGCCGCCAGGGGGTGGCGACGATCACGGGTCCTGAGCCGACCGCGGGCGCCGCCTGGGTCGCCGAGCGGCTGGGCGAGCGGACGGCGCGCGACGCGGCACGGCCGGTGTGGTTCGAGGCGCTGCGCAGTCTGGAGCTCGTGGCCCCGGTCGATCGAGGTCATCGGGGTGGACATGGCCGCGGCGGCCGTGTAGCGTCCGGGACATGACGAGTCTCGCGAACACCCACGGCGCAGCGATGCGCCACGCCCTGCTCGTCTAGACCTCTCGTCACATCCGCGGAAGGTCAGCCGGGCAGCCCTTGAGCCGCCCGGTCCTCCGGTCTGACCCGACGCACCGGGCGGCTCCGAATCCAGACACGATCGGAGCTTCACCCATGCATCCCCTGATCCACCTCGAGACCCACCGGCTGGACGCTCTTGAGCGCCGCAAGCGCGCGGAGCGCCTCCATCCGCGACCCACGCGACCCAAGCCGCCGCCACGCGTTCCGTGGCGGCTCCCAGGGCGCTGAGGGGCACGGGGCGGGAGCCATGCGAACTAGGCTTCCGCCCCGTGCAGATCGCCCGTCTCTCCGCCCGCGAGCCGTTCGTCACCGCCGACGGCTCGACCATCCGCGAGCTCGCGGGGATCCCCTCGGGCAACGCCGTCAACCAGTCGCTCGCCGAGGCCACCGTGCCGGCCGGCGGGCAGACCGCGGAGCACTACCACCACGCGAGCGAGGAGATCTACCTCTTCACCGCCGGCGAAGGCCGGCTGCGCCTCGGCGAGGACGAGCAGGCGGTCCGGGCGGGCGACTGCGTGGTCATCCCGCCCGGCACGCCGCACAAGCTGTGGGCCGCCGCGGCGGCGCCGCTCGTGCTGTGGTGCTGCTGTGCGCCCGCCTACTCACACGACGACACCGTCCTGACGGGTGGCTAGCCGGCGCGCGCTCGCCGTCGCGCTGGCCCTCGCGCTCGTCGGGGCCGGGTGCGGCCAGAGCGAGGGGATCGTCGGCGGCGGGTCGGTGATCGGCGAGACCCTGACCGTCTACTCCGTGCTCCCGCAGCCGGAGCGCGGGGCGGCGCGCGACGCCGTCGACGGCGAGCGGCTCGCCCTGGCCCAGGCCGGCGGTCGCGCGGGCGAGTTCAAGGTCAACTTCAGCTCGCTCGACGCCACGGGCGGCAAGGGGCGGGCGCCGGGGTCCCTGCCCGGGCAGGTCGCCGCGGTCACCCGCACGGCGATCGCCGACGCGCAGGTGATCGCGGTGATCGCCGACCTCGAGCCCGAGACGGCGCTCATCACCGTCCCGCTGCTCAACTCGGCCGGGATCCTCCACGTCTCCCCGGGCGTGACCGACCCGCGGTTCACCACGGGCGGGGCGCCGGGTGAGCCCGAGCGCTTCTACCCGGCCGGCGAGCGGACGTTCTTCGGGCCGCCGGGCGGCGGCGGCGGGGGCGGGTCCCGGGC
>CALMNS010000025.1 GCA_937871635.1 uncultured Solirubrobacter sp. | reverse complement strand
GTCCTGGGGGCCATCGCCCGGGCCGGCGAGGACGCGAGCTCCCGCCGGGCCGTGATCGACGCCTACCGCCGGGCGGACTGACCCACCGAGAACCGGGGTACGGCCCCGGGATGGAAGCCTCCTCCTCTCGACCGTCGCTCGGCGGCGGCCCCGGCCTCGGAGCGGGGTCGACCCAGGTCGTCTCGCCGCTCAAGCCGGCGATCACCCGCACGCTGCTTCTCGTCTTCGTCGTCGGTGACGTGCTCGGCGCAGGCATCTACGCGCTCGTCGGCACCGTCGGAGGGAAGACGGGCGGCGCCATCTGGAGCGCCTTCCTGCTGGCCCTGGTCCTTGCGGTGTTCACCGCGGGGGCCTACTCCGAGCTCGTCACGAAGTACCCGCAGGCGGCGGGGGCGGCGCTCTACGTCAACCGGGCCTTCCGCACCCCGCCGCTGACCTTCGTGGTCGCCTTCGCGGTGATGGCCTCGGGGATCACCTCGGCGGCGACGCTCGCCACCGCGTTCGGCGGCGACTACCTCTCGGAGTTCGTGGATCTGCCCCAGGTGCTCGTCGGCCTCGTCTTCGTCGCGATCATCGCCCTGATCAACTTCCGCGGGATCTCGGAGTCGGTCAAGCTCAACCTCGGACTGACCGCGATCGAGCTGACCGGCCTGCTCCTCGTCGTCGTCATCGGGGCCGCCTTCCTGTTCGACGGTGGCGGAGAGCCGGCGCGCGCCTTCGAGTTCAAGGGCGGGGAGTCCGTCCCGCTGGCCATCCTCGCCGGCACCACGCTCGCCTTCTTCGCGCTCATCGGCTTCGAGGACTCGGTCAACGTCGCCGAGGAGACGCAGGAGCCTTCGAAGATCTACCCGCGAGCGCTGTTCGGCGGCCTGCTGATCGCCGGCATCATCTACCTGCTGGTGACGATCATCGCCTCGATGGCCGTCCCCACCGGAACGCTCACGGAGTCCGACGGCCCGTTGCTCGAGGTCGTCGACCAGGGCCCGCTCGGCGTGTCGACCAAGCTCTTCTCGGCGATCGCCCTCTTCGCGCTCACCAACGGCGCGCTGATCAACCTGATCATGGCATCGCGGCTCGTCTACGGCATGGCCGCCCAGGGCATCGTCCCCAAGGCCCTCGGCCGGGTGCACCCGCAGCGGCGCACGCCGTGGGTGGCGATCCTCTTCACGACCGCGCTGGCCATGATCCTCATCGTGATCGGGGACCTCGAGTCGCTCGCCGGGACGACGGTGCTGCTGCTGCTGATCGTGTTCGTCTTCGTGAACGTCTCGGCGCTCGTCCTGCGACGCGACCGGGTCGAGCACGAGCACTTCCACGTTCCGACGCCGATCCCCGTCATCGGGGCCATCATCTGCCTCGCGCTCATCGTGTACCGGGTGATCGACGACCCCGGTCAGCTCCGGTTCGCGGCGGGACTGCTCGTGCTCGGGGCGGTGCTCTACCTCGTCAACCGGGCGGTGGCGGGGCCGGCGAAGCCGATCGACCCGAAGGCGCTGGCCGGGGACTAGGGGCACCGCGCGGCGGGCGAACGCCGGCGGCGGCCGGGGAGGGACTTCTGGCCGGCCGGCGAGCGTAGGTCAAGCATGCGTCCCCTTCGTGCTCTGGCAGTCGTGGCCGCGTGCGGGGTCGGCGCGGCGGTATCGGCCGCGGCGCCCGTGGGGGTCGCCGTGCCGCGCAAGCCGGCGGTCGTCCCCCTTCCGGCGCAGAGCGAGCTCGCG
>CALMNS010000024.1 GCA_937871635.1 uncultured Solirubrobacter sp. | reverse complement strand
GTCATCATCGACTTGAAGCCCTCGGGGTAGCCGACCCACACCGCCACCGTGTAGCGCTTGTCGAAGCCGACGAACCAGGCGTCGGAGTAGGCCTCGGTGGTGCCCGTCTTGCCCGCCGCGAACTCGTCCGGGCCGAGCGACGCCCGGGTGCCGGTGCCGCTCTTGACCACCGTGGCCAGGATCGCGCGCGTCTGGGAGGCGACGGACTCGGGGAGCACCCGCCGCGCGCGCCGCCGGTTCTTGGCCTTGCGGCCGTCGGGCAGCCGGATGATCCGGCGGGCGTCCGATCCCTTCCCGCGGCGGCGGATCGAGTCGAGGCCCGAGGGCCCGGGCAGGTTGCGGATCCCGCCCTTGTAGCGCCCGGCGTCGGGGCTGAGCGAGCCGTAGACGAGCTCGCCCCCGCTCGCGAAGGTGTGGTAGGCGCGGGCGAGGTCGAGCGGCGTGACGCCCTCCCGCAGGCCGCCGAGCGTCATCGCGTAGTTGCTCGAGACCGGGGTGCGGATCCCCATCCGGCGCGCGAGGCGCGCGATGTCGCGCGTGCCCGCCTTGATCCCCACCTGGGCGTAGACGGCGTTGTCGGAGAAGGTGGTCGCCCGGGCCAGCGTGGAGGTCCCCGCGTAGGCGTCCTCGTAGTTGTTGACCTCGAAGCGCTCGGTGGAGTTGGGGACCTTGATGACCTGCTTGCGCGAGCTCCAGGTCGAGCCGGCGGAGATCCCGTCGTTGAGCGCCTCGGCGAGGACGAACGGCTTGAACGCCGATCCGGGCTGGCGCTGGCCCTGGGTGGCCAGGTTGAACGGCCGCTCGTCGTAGCCGTCGCGGGGGCCGCCGACCATGGCCCGGACCGCGCCCGAGGCGTTGTCGAGGACGACCATCGCCGCCTCCGGGCCCGAGCCGTCCCCGGCGACCAGCCACTTGTCGACCGAGTTCTGGGCGGCCTCCTGGAGCTTGGAGTCGAGCGTGGTGCGGATGCGCAGGCCGCCCTCGAAGGCGCGGCGGGCGCCGATCCGGCCGCCGCCGAGCTCGTCGACGACCTGCTGCTTGACCCAGGAGGTGAAGTAGGGGTAGGTCGTCTCCTCCTTCGGGGGCACGACCTCGTCCTTGCCGGGCAGCTCGGTGGCGATCCCCGCGTCGTAGTCGCGGCGGTCGAGGTAGCCCAGCTGGCGCATGCGCAGGAGCACCAGATCGCGCCGCCGCTTGGCGGCGGCGGGGTTGGCCAGCGGGTCGTAGAGGCTGGGGGAGGCGACGATGCCGGCGATCAGCGCCGCCTCGGGGGGCTCGAGCTGCTCGGCGCAGCGGTTGTTGCCCTCGGTGCAGTCCGGGTGGTTCCAGGCGAAGTAGGTGCGGGCGGCGGCCTCCAGGCCGTAGGCGCCGTTGCCGAAGTAGATCGTGTTGAGGTAGTTGCGCAGGATCTGCTTCGGGGTCCACTCGCGCTTGACGTGGAAGGCGAGCGCCGCCTCGCGCACCTTGTTGGAGATCGTCCGCTCGTCCGCCGCCGCGGTGGCGTTCTTGACGAACTGCTGAGGGATCGTCGAGCCGCCCTGCACCGCCTGGCCGGCCACGAGGTCCTGGTAGAGGGCGCGGGCGGTCGAGCGGAAGTCGACGCCCTGGTTGGAGTAGAAGCGCCGGTCCTCGATGGCGATGATCGCGTGCTCCATCACCGGGGTGATCTCGCGCTCCTTGAGCAGGATCCGGTTCTGGGAGCCCGTCAGGAGCCCGAGCTCGTTGCCCTTGCGGTCCTCGAGCTTCGAGTTGAGCTCGGGCACCGAGAGCCGCTCGAGCGCCGGCAGGTCCGAGGCGACGGCCATGAGCATCCCGAACATCGCCGAGACGGCGCCCAGGACCCCGAGCCCGGTGAGCAGCGCGATGAGCCGCAGCTTCTTGATCCGGGTGCGGATCCGGGGAGGCCCGCCCGCCCGGTCGGGCGGCCCGTCGCCGGGCCGGAGCGGGACGACGACGGCGCTCGGGTGTCGCTCGGGGACGGACATGGGACGTGGTGGCGTGCCGCGCTCGGCCACACGCGGACCGGGGGCGCAACGTAGCATCGGGCCCCGATGCCCGATCCCGCCGCCACCGCCGCCTCCCTCGCGCGCAACGCGGTCGACTGCCTGCCCGCCGGCGCCCTCGCCGAGCGGCTCGCGGAGGGACGTCCCCTGCGGGTCAAGCTGGGGATGGATCCCACCGCCGCCGACGTGCACCTGGGCCACACCGTCGTCCTGCAGAAGCTCCGCGAGTTCCAGGACGCGGGCCACACCGTGGTCCTGATCATCGGCGACTACACGGCGCGGGTGGGGGACCCCAGCGGGCGCTCGTCGACGCGGCCGCTGCTCTCGGGCGAGGAGATCGACGCCAACGCGCAGACCTACGTCGACCAGGCCGCCAAGGTGCTGCGCACGGACGCGCGGCTCGAGATCCGCCACAACTCCGAGTGGCTCGACATGCCCACCGAGGCCCTGTTCGGGCTCGTCCGCCACGTGACGGTGGCCCAGATCCTCGAGCGCGAGGACTTCGCCCGCCGCTGGGCGGCCCGCGAGCCGATCTCCATGCTCGAGCTCCTCTATCCCGTCCTGCAGGGCTACGACTCGGTGGCGGTGCGTGCCGACGTGGAGATCGGGGGGACCGACCAGAAGTTCAACCTGCTCATGGGGCGGTCGATCCAGGCCGCCTACGGCCAGCCGCCGCAGGTCATCCTCACCCTGCCGCTGCTGGTCGGCACGGACGGCGAGCGCAAGATGTCGAAGTCGCTCGGCAACCACGTGGGCGTCACCGAGGCGGGCCCCGAGCTCTACGGGCGGGTGCTGTCCCTGCCCGACGCGGCCATGGCCGGCTGGTACGACCTGCTGCTCGGCGAGCCGGCGCTGCCCGAGGCGCTCCCGCCGCGGGACGCCAAGCGGGCCCTCGCGCGGACGCTGGC
>CALMNS010000023.1 GCA_937871635.1 uncultured Solirubrobacter sp. | reverse complement strand
GATCTGAACCGTGGCCACCACCGACGTGCTGAACGTCACCGCCTGGGACGGGACCCGACCGCCCGAGCCTGACCTCATCGATGACTGCGTGCACTGCGGCTTCTGCCTGCCGACGTGCCCGACCTACGTCCTGTGGGGCGAGGAGATGGACTCCCCGCGCGGGCGGATCGTCCTCATGCGCCACGGCCACGACGAGGGCTCCGAGCTCTCGGGCGAGATGGTCGACCACTTCGACAACTGCCTGGGCTGCATGGCCTGCGTGACCGCCTGCCCCTCCGGCGTGCAGTACGACAAGCTGATCACGGACACCCGGGCGCAGATCGAGCGCCGCCACCCGCGCACCCCGGCCAAGGGCGCCCTGCGCCGGGCGATCTTCGAGCTGTTCCCGCATCCCGGGCGCCTGCGCGCGACGGTCCCCGCGCTCGTGCTCGGCCAGAAGCTCGGCCTGCCGGGGCTCGTCCGCCGCGTCGAGGGGGTTCCCGCCCTGCGGACCTTCACCGCCGCGCTGGGGATCGCCCCGCCCGTCCGGCTCCGCGACGCCTTCCGCCGGCTGCCCGAGACGCGCGAGGCGCGGGGGGAGTCGCGCGGCCGCGTCGCCTTCCTGCAGGGCTGCGTGCAGCGGGTCTACTTCGGCGACGTCAACGACGCCACCGTGCGGGTCCTCGCCGCCGAGGGCTTCGACGTCGACGCGCCCGCCGCGCCGCGCTGCTGCGGGGCGCTCATGGGCCACACCGGCGAGGACGGGCCAGCCCGCGAGCTGGCGCGCGAGACGATCGGCCGCTTCGAGGACTATGAGACGGTGGTGGTCAACGCGGCGGGCTGCGGCTCGGCCATGAAGGAGTACGGCCACCTGCTGCGCGACGACCCGGAGTGGGCCGAGCGCGCCGAGGCGTTCTCCGGACGGGTCAAGGACGTCACCGAGCTCTTGGCCGGCCAGTCCGAGCGGACGGTCCGCCATCCCCTGCCGCTCCGCGTCGCCTACCACGACGCCTGCCACCTCGCCCACGCGCAGGGGGTCCGCTCCGAGCCGCGCGAGCTGCTGCGGGCGATCCCGGGGCTCGAGCTCGTCGAGCCCGACGGCTGGGAGATCTGCTGCGGGTCGGCCGGCATCTACAACCTGGTCAAGCCCGAGCCGGCGGCCGAGCTCGGGCGCCGCAAGGCCGAGGCGCTGATCGCCACGGGCGCGGAGGCGATCGCCGCCGCCAACCCCGGCTGCACCCTGCAGATCTCCGCCCACCTCGAGCGGCTCGGGCACCCGCTCCCGGTCTACCACCCGCTCGAGCTCGTCCACCTCTCCCTGACCGGCCAAGGAGTCCCCGCGTGAGCATCGAGACCACCCGCCCGCTCGAGGGCCGGGACGCCGAGGTCCTCTCGGAGGAGGCGCTCGAGTTCCTCGCCCTCCTGCACCGCACCTTCGGCGGCGAGCGCACGCGGCTGCTCGAGCTGCGCGCGCAGCGCCAGGCCGAGCTCGACGCGGGCGCGCGGCTCGACTTCCTCCCCGAGACCCAGGAGGTCCGCGACGGCGACTGGACGGTCTCCCCGCCCCCGGAGGGCCTCCAGGACCGCCGCGTCGAGATCACGGGCCCGACCACCGCCAAGATGGTCATCAACGCGCTCAACTCGGGCGCGCCCGGCTTCATGGCCGACTTCGAGGACTCCAACTCGCCGACCTGGCGCAACATGGTCGGCGGCCAGGCGAACCTCATCGACGCCGTCCGCCGCACGCTCGCCTTCGAGGACACGGAGAAGGGCAAGTCCTACGCGCTGGGCGACGAGCTGGCCACGCTGCTCGTCCGCCCTCGCGGCTGGCACCTGCCCGAGCGCCACCTCGTCATCGACGGCGAGCCGATCGGCGGCGGGCTGATGGACTTCGGGCTGTACTTCTTCCACAACGCCCGCGAGCTGCTCGACCGCGGCTCGGGCCCCTTCTTCTACCTGCCGAAGCTGCAGTCGCACCGCGAGGCGCGGCTCTGGAACGACGTCTTCACCCTCGCCGAGAAGCAGCTCGGCGTGCCTCACGGCTCCGTGCGGGCGACCGTGCTGATCGAGACGCTGCCCGCCGCCTTCGAGATGGACGAGATCCTCTACGAGCTCCGCGACCACTCCGGCGGCCTCAACGCCGGGCGCTGGGACTACATCTTCTCGGCGATCAAGTCGCGCCGGACCGAGGACTTCGTCCTCCCCGACCGCACCGCGGTGACGATGACGGTCCCGTTCATGTCGGCCTACTCCGAGCTGCTGGTGGCCACCTGCCACAAGCGCGGGGCGTTCGCGATGGGCGGCATGTCGGCCTTCCTGCCCTCGCGGACCGACGAGGCCCAGAACCAGGCGTCGATGGAGAAGGTCCGGGAGGACAAGCGGCGCGAGGCCGAGGCCGGCTTCGACGGGACGTGGGTCGCGCACCCCGACTTCGTGGCGCCCGCCCTGGAGCAGTTCGACCGCGTGCTCGCCGGCCGCCCCAACCAGATCGACCGGCGGCGCGACGACGTCTCGGTGACCGCCGAGGACCTGCTTGCCGTCCGCGAGACGCCGGGCGACCTCACCGAGCAGGGCCTGCGGCTCAACGTCAACGTCGGCATCCAGTACCTCTCGGCCTGGCTGCGCGGCAACGGGGCCGCCGGGATCTACGGGCTGATGGAGGACGCCGCCACCGCGGAGATCTCCCGGTCGCAGGTGTGGCAGTGGCTGCGCAACGGCGCCACGCTCTCCGACACGGGCGAGCCCGTGACCCGCGACCTCGTGCAGCGCCTCGAGGACGAGGAGCTCGAGCGGATCCGCTCGGAGATCGGCGACGACGAGTGGTTCGAGCGCGAGGGCCGCCCCCAGCTCGCCAAGCGCCTCTTCGAGCAGGTCGCCCTCGCGGACGAGTTCGTGGACTTCTTGACGCTCCCGGCCTATGACGAGCTACTGAGGATCGAGGCCGAGGGGTAACCGAACCGCCATGGAACTCCAAGGGATATCGGTGGTCTGGCTGCCGGTCACGGACATGCAGCGCGCGGTCACCTTCTACTCCGACACGCTCGGGATGCAGGTCGAATCGCAGGAGGAGCAGTGGGCCGAGCTCACGGCCGACGGGCTCAAGATCGGGCTCAACGGGCGCGAGGGCGAGACGCCCGGCTCTGAGGGCGGCGCCGTGCTCGCGCTGCGGCCGGCGGCCTCCATCGACGCCGCCGTCGAGGAGCTGCGCGGCAAGGGCGTGGACTTCGCCGGCGACATCTCGGACCACCCGTGGGGCCGGGTCGCCTCCTTCCACGACCCCGACGGCAACTCGCTGCAGCTCTACGAGCCCCCGCAGTAGCCGCGTCGCCTAGGAGGGCACCGCCCGGGTACTCCCGGGCGGTGACCCTTCTCCTGCTCGGTGCCGCGTTCCTGATCTTCTTCCCGCTCGCCATCCTGCTCGGGATCGGGGCGCCGTTCTGGCTGCGGGCGGTCGGTGCCGCGGTGCTGCTGCTCGGCTACGCCGCCTACGTGGTCCTCACGGCGAAGGCGGACGGCGGCGCGGGTGACGAGGCCGACCTGGCCCCGCTCCGCTTCGACCGCTCCAAGCAGGACCCGCCGTCGACGTTCGAGCTCGTCACGCAGCTCGTGGTCTCGCTCGGCGCGATCGTGCTCGGCGCCGAGATCTTCGTCGGCGAGGTCGAGACGGTCGCGAAGTCGCTCGGGCTCGCCACGCTCGTGCTCTCGCTCGTCCTCGCCCCCCTGGCCACCGAGCTGCCCGAGAAAGATCAACTCCGTCATCTGGGTCCGCCAGGGCAAGGACGGGCTGGCGCTGGGCAACGTCACCGGCGCGATGTCCTTCCAGGCGTCGATCCCGGTGACCATCGGGCTCCTGTTCACGCCCTGGAACCTGGATTCCTTCGCCCTGACCGCGGCGTCGCTCGCCCTGGTCGGGGGGATCCTCGCCTACGTCGCCATCGGCCGCCGGGAGTTCGGCCCGGGCTTCGCGGTCGCCTGGTTCGGGCTGTTCGCCGCCTTCATGGTCTACGTCGGCGTGGGCTAGATCTAGGCGTAGACGCGCTCGGCCTCCTCCTCGGCGGGCCCGGCCGGCTCGGGGGCGGCGGACGGCTCGGGCTTCAGGACAAGGAGGGCAACGGCGATCGCCACCACCGCGAGTCCCGCGGCGATGTAGAAGGCGAGCTGGTAGCCGTCGACGAGGGCGCTCGCGACTGGCTGCCCCCCGGCCACCAGCGTCTCGCTGCGCGACGCCGACAGGGTGGCGAGCACGGCGAGACCGAGCGCCCCGCCGACCTGGGCGGTCGTGTTGATCAGCCCGGAGGCGAGGCCCGCGTCGCTCGGCGTCGCGCCCGACATCGCGAGCGTCATCAGGGCCGGGAAGCAGACCCCGGCGCCCGCCCCCAGCAGGAGCATCACCGGGAGGACGTGGAGCGCGTACTCCCCGTCGACCGGCGCCTGGGCGAACCAGACGAGGGCGACGCCGATCAGGACGAGCCCGGGGACCTGGAGCCGCCGGGCGCCGAAGCGCGTGACCAGCCGCTCCGTGTAGCGGACGGAGAGGGTCCCCATCACCAGCGTGACGGGCAGGAAGGCGAGGCCGGTCTCCAGCGCGTCGTAGCCCAGCACCCGCTGGAGGTACAGCGCGCCGAGGAAGAACATGCCGAACATCCCCGCCACGCCGAAGACCTGGATCAGGTTCGCGCCGACCAGGTTGCGCGAGGCGAAGATCCGCAGCGGCATGAGCGGGCGCTTCGCGGTCGCCTCCCGGGCCACGAAGGCGGCCAGCAGGCCGAGCGAGCCGGCGCCGAGCGCGAGCGTGCTCCCGGCCGTCCATCCGTCCTGCGCCGCCGGGTCGACGATGGTGTAGACGCCGAGCATGAGCGCGGCGGTGACCAGGGCCGCCCCGGGGAGGTCGGCGCCCGCGGCGAGCCCGAGCCCCTGCTCGCGGCCGAGCAGCCGGGCGGCGGCCAGCGCCGTCGCGAGCCCGATCGGGACGTTGACGAAGAAGATCCAGTGCCAGTTGATCGACTGGGTCAGGACGCCGCCGACCAGCAGACCGATCGCG